>NZ_JBITER010000006.1:0-247294 GCF_044455345.1 Streptomyces sp. NPDC051286
CCAGAGGCAATGTAGCCCCGAGTCGACACGAGCAACAGTGGTCACTTTCGCCTCCAGTCTCCCCAGGGAAACCGGAAGCAATCATTCAACTTTCGCACCCTTGCGCCCAGTTGGAATGACCACATAGCTTCTGCCCCGGCCGGACCTCACCCATGGTCCGGTCTTCACCCCTACGACGGAGGTCCACGATGACCCGTGTGATCGGCACGATGGGCGACAAGCTGCTGAGCAAGCTGCTGAAGGAGGAGCGCGCAGGCGCCTGCTTTCCGGAGGCCGGCCGGTTCTGCAAGTGCGTGAACCACGTCCGGTACATCATCACCTGCCTCGGACCCTGCGCGAAGAGCGGCACCTGCTGACCCACGCCCCATCCCATTCCACCAAGTCCGCCGTGTCAGGTAACCACGAGGTAGTCATGAGGCTTAACCCCGGGGCGGAACAGCTCAGTCGCGGCACGGATGAAGACCGGTTCCGCTTCACCG
Organism: Streptomyces sp. NPDC051286; assembly: GCF_044455345.1. NCBI lineage: Bacteria > Bacillati > Actinomycetota > Actinomycetes > Kitasatosporales > Streptomycetaceae > Streptomyces > Streptomyces sp. NPDC051286. Next base: position 480 of record NZ_JBITER010000006.1, read on the forward strand.
GTGACGGCGTGTGCGTCAAGCACACCGTCACACGGCGATGACGCGCTCCGGCCCAACTGCCGGTTACCCGGAGGAGACTTCTCCTCCGGGTAACCGGCTGCGAGCCCGCGCCGCATGGGCGGCCGTCGCCCTGTAGTTCCGCGTCGCGGGCGTCGTCGACGCCGACTTCCACCATCAGCTCGGGCTCCACCAGCGTGACGTTCAGCGCCTCCCGGCTGCCCAACCCAGCCCAGGGCGTTGTGTTGCTACTCATCGCCGACAGTCGGCGATGCGCGGTCGCCGTCCGAACTTGGCCAACCACTGGCGGCTTTCCGTTTCCGGGACCCTGCTGCGCGGCCTGTGCCCGCACGCTCCGCCGGTACTGGAGAAGCTCGTCGCCCGACTCCTGGCCAGGACCCGGCGGATCGCCCGGCGAACGCCGGACAAGTCGCGGGCATCCTGTACAGATCAACGAGCGCTGCTACTTGCCCGGCTTGAACGTGCCTTCCGCCGGGTGCGCGAACGCCCCCACCGTGGTCTTCTTCCCGGCCGAAGTCCCCTTGAGCGCGAGCTGCCCGCCCATCACCCGTAAGTCCAGGTAGAAGCGCACCACGCCCCGCTCGGCCTTCAGGCCGTGGATGCGGGAGTTGATGTAGCCGAGCTGGTTCAGCTTCTGCCTCACCTGAATCGTGGTGGGCTTGTTCAGGCCAATCAGCGCCTGGGTAATGCGTTTGCCATGCTCACGGCCCTCACACGCCTCCACTCCACTCAGCTCAGGCTGCTCAGGCGTAGCAGTGGGGGACGGCACGTCCGTGGGCGGCTTCTCGTCCACTGGCAGCATCTCACTCGGCCCCGTGGGCGGATGCTCACCCGGGCCCGGATCATCCGACTCCGCAGCCGGGGCATCCGGCACGCATGGCGCACCCACCCGCTCCAGCATCTTCATAAACGCAACCTGCGCATCCGGGCTCGGGCTGGTAGCCACCGCCTGCGCGCCCACGCTGCCTGCGGTGTTCTGCTTCCGTTTACCGGCCTGCTCGCTGCCGCACGCAGCCAGCGCCACCACCGCGAGCACTGCCGCCCCCGCGCCCGTAAGAACTCTGTTCAGCGTCATGAACACAGGCTCACAGCACAGTCTGCCATCGCGCATGAGTACGCGTACTCATGCGCGATGGCAGGCCCCGTAGAGGCGTGGTCGGGGGGCCGGGCATCCCCCTCAGTGCACCCTGCCGCCCTCTGCCCCGGAGAAGAAGGTGGTAGGACACCGAGTTCTCCGGGCCCGGCGCGCGACCCGGTTCGAGATGTTCGTGACGCCGGAGCGGCTGAATGCCTGGTACCTGGAGTCCAGGGTGGTGAACATGGTCACTCCCGGCAGGGAGGACAACGTCCGGGTGGCCATGACCGTACGCGAGGCCATCTACCGGCTCGTCACCAACCGCCGTCTCGGTGAGGAGTTCGACCGGGAGGCGTTCGACGCGGTGAACACCGCCGCGCGCAAGACTCCTGTGACACCCCAGCTCACCCTGACCGGGCGGCTCACCGACGCGACTCCGGAGCAGGCGCTGGCGACCGTCGCCAGGCAGGCCGAAGGCACGTACCCGCACCACCGGGTGCGCGCCTTCGGCCTGCCCGCACTGTCCTCGGGACCTCCGGCCCCGATTCCGGAGCCATCAGGCCCTGGGACTCGGTGGCGCCCTGGGCGAGGCTGGTCACCAGCCTCGGGTTACCCGCCCGGGACCCATCGCCGAGCCTGGAGAAACAACGTCATGAGCAAGTACGTGTTGGCCGGAGTCGACGGCTCGGCCGAGAGCACCGCGGCGGCGCAGTGGGCGGCCGACGAGGCCGTCCGCCACGGCGTCGGCCTGCGGCTGGTCCACGCCTGGACCTGGCAGGACAACCTGCACGGCGATCCCGACCAGCCGACGGACGTGCGGGCCCTGACCCTGCGCATGCTCACCGACGCCGCGCAGGAGGTCCGCCAGGCCCACCCGGGCCTGGATGTGCACGCGGAAGTCCTGGACGGGGACGAGTCGGCCGCAACCCTGCTCGGTGCCGCGACCGACGCCGAGTCGCTGGTCGTCGGTTCGCTGGGCCTGGGCCGATTCCGCGGGCTACTGGTCGGCTCCGTTGGCCTCGCTGTCGCGGCGCGGTGCGACGTGCCCGTGGTCCTGGTCCGCGCCGCGCAGTCGGAGCCGGTCACCGGACCTGGCGCCTCCGAGGTGGTCCTTGGCATCGACACTCGGGCCCCGGCGGACGACGTCATCGAGTTCGCCTTCCGGCAGGCCGCCTCCCGGGGCCTCGTGCTGCGCGCCGTGCACGGCTGGGCTCCGCCGCCGGTCTGGGGCTACGCCGGGTGGGTGACGCCGCAGTTCGAGGCCGAGCAGTTCCAGGCCATCGAGGCCGAGTTGCTCAGCCAGGCCCTCACCACATGGCGGAAGAAGTACCCCGAGGTCGAGGTGGTCGAGGACAGCCGGATCGGCAGCAGCGCCGGTGCGGTGGTGGACGCCTCCGGCGATGCCGCGCTCGTCGTAGTCGGCCGCCGACGCCGTCGGCACCACCTCGGCCTGCGGCTCGGAGCGGTCGCGCACGCGGTGCTCCAGCACGCGCAGGCCCCGGTCGCGGTCGTCCCGCACGACTGAACCAGCCTGGTGCCTCCGGCGTGGGGCATGGGCCCCCCGGCACAGCGCGGGGCGTCTCCGGATGCCGCGTCCACGCAGTTGGACGCGGCATCCGGCGTTTGCATCGCACCACCCTCCTCCGTCGTCAGGCAGCGGGTTGCCAGTTGCCGAGACAGGCTCCTGCCCCCAACGCATCGTGCCTTGACAACACGCGAGCGGGAACCCAGCCTGGGAACTATGGAAACTAAATCAGCATGGAAAGTTTCCACACGCGACGAGCAGCGTGCTGACGTGATCGTCGAGGCGGCCGGCCGCCTGTGCCTCGCGCCAGGCTTCGCGCGAGTGAGCATGGACGATCTCGCTCGTGAGCTCGGGATGAGCAAGAAGACGATCTACCGCCATTTCCCGGACAAACGCAGCCTGCTGACCGCCGTACTGGACCGGCAGTTCGCAGCAGTGGAGCGCACGCTGATGACGGCGGCCGAGGAAGCAGAAGGGCAGCCGTTCGATGTGCGGGTCCAGCGGTTCCTGATCGCGGCGGGCAGCGAGCTCGGGCGGATCGGCGCGGCTCGGCTCGCGACCGGACGGGGCGGCGATGCGCCGCTGCGCCGCTACGTGGAGCAGCGCGCGGACGCGGTGGTCTACCGGCGGCTCGACGAGCTGTTCCGGGACGGACACCGGCTGGGACTGCTGTCGACGCCGCCCGAGCTGCTCAGCGAGATCACCCGCGGCGCGCTGGAGCGGCTTCTCACCTCGCAGTTGCCGCACGAAATGGACTGGACCGCGGCGGATCTACTGCGGGCGACCGTCGACACCGTGCTCCACGGGGCGATCCGCTCAGCACCCGGCATCGACGACGACCAACTCGGGGCGGTCATTCCGACAGCCCGCGCCGGTGCGGAGGAGGTGGGCCCATGATCGGGTCGACCGACACGTATGTCATCAAGTCGTTCCAGGACGCGACGTGGGAGGAACTGGACGGCGAGTTCGACGCCGAGATGCCTGCGACGTTCGCGGTCATCAGTGGCCGCCGCTACCCCTGGGCCGCCTGACACACCCGGCCGACGGCGACAAGCCGGCCGTCTTCTACATCAGCCAGGACGACGCCTTCACGATCGGTACCCCAACCGCGGTCAATGGCGGGATGTTCATGCACTGACACCCCCGCCCTCCATACACGAGGCCGGACCGCATCCGACACACCGTCACGTCGAAGGAAAACATTCATGCACACGATCGATCTCGCCTACGTCGGACGCGGCCCGCACGAGGAACTGGTCACCTACATTGCCGATCAGGAGGACTTCTACGCTGACGAGGACGTCCACGTCGCCGTGCGCGACGGCTGCACCTGGGATGCACAGCGGCTGCGCCGCGGCGCAGTCATTGGGCTGGGCCGGACAGTGCTGTCCCGACTGAGGGACGGCATCCCTTGGATCGCGCTCAATGTAAACACCTACCGCCCCTTGTTCTGGTTCCTGGCTCGCCCCGGCATTGCCTCGGTGGCCGATCTGGCCGGCCGGCGGCTGACGGTACACCCCCCTCACACCGGACCCGGGTGCTTTACCCGGATCGTGCTGCGCCAGGCCGGCCTCGACCCGGACCGCGACGTCCAGACCATCGTCCGCTGGCCCGGCGACTTCGGCATGGACCTGCGCCGGCTGGAGGAGGGCAGTATCGACGCCGCCGTGGTCGGTGACACCCTGGCACCGGACGCGGTCGCCGCCGAGCACGGTTGGCAGGTGCTGGCCTTTGTCGGCGACCACTTCCAGATCCCCACCTCGGGCGTGGCCGTCGACCCCACCTACACCGACCCGGGCAGCCCTGCGGTCCAGGCCGTCGTACGAGCCCACCGGCGCGCCCTGCAGGTGATCCGCAACGACCCCGACACCACGGTGCGGTACCTGCAGACGTTCCTCGGCCGACACACCGAGGATGAAGTCCGAGCCCACTACGAGGCGTATATCGCAACGCAGTTCACCACCGACGGCCGAGTCGACCTCTCCATCGGCGTCAACGCGATCACAGCGGTCGCCGCCGAACTCGGTGTCCCTGCCACTTTCACCGCAGCCGAGTTCTACCGCACCGCAACCATCACACCTTAGACAAAGGTGTCCGAATACGTGTCAGCGAACATAGGCGGTCAGGTCAGTGAGCGGCTGACCACCTGGCCAGTCCGCAAGTTGCGCCACACCAGGGAGCCACGACGTCCGCCAAGAGGTCCCCCGCTGTGACGAGGCACCGTAGTTGGCATGGCGGCACGGCTGCGACCAGCAGCGATGCAAACTGACCTGGTAAGGTCCTCGGAACCTGCCCCTGTGGCCTTGGACGACCGCGGTGATCACCGCTTTGCAGCCGCACCTCAACGAACCGGGTCTGGCAGGCTGAGTCTTTCGGTGCGGCACCTCACTGCCGCGGCTCGCTGCGCCGATCACGACCGGGTAACTCCGTGTCCATAAAGCCATCCGCTTACCGATCAGCGGACTCGTCCGGTCGAACGGGGTCCTGATCGGGCGGTCGCGGTGCGGTCGGTGCAGGAAGGCGCGACATCGCCGGCGCTGCTGGCTGGTGGAAGGCCGCCGCATGAGGGCTGCCGTCTCGCGGCTCTTGGCGGCCCGGGGCATGCTCGTGGTGGTGAACCACCACGCCATCGCACAACCGGAGGACCCGGCCGAAAACATTGCCTTTTCCCAGACACAATCGGAAGAAGGGGTTCCGCGATCGACAGCGGCTCCGGACAGAGGGAAACCCATGTATGAGAAGAACCACGCGACGGTGGCGGTCACCGGGGTGACCGGGGCGCTGGGCAGCCGGATCGCGGCCCGACTCGCCAGCCATGGCATCCCCCAGCTCCTCGTCGGACGCAGCCCAGACCGCATGCCCGAACTGCCAGGCGCCCAGCGGCGCGGTCCGGCCGCCTACGCCGACGCCTCCGCCATGCGCAAGGCACTCGAGGGCGCGTCGACCCTCATCCTGGTGTCCGGACACCGCACAGGGCGCCGACTGGAGGAACACGCCGCCGCGGTCGAGGCCGCGATCGCGGTCGGCGTGAACCGGGTCCTGTATGTGTCCCTCGTCGGCGCTTCGCCCACCGCCACCTACATCAACGCCCGCGACCAGTGGGCGACCGAACAGTTCCTGGCCGGGGCCGGGATCCGCCACACGGTGCTTCGGTCGGGCTTCTACACGTCGACGCCGGCCGCCCTCGCCGACGAGGAGTTCGTCGTGAGCGGCCCCGCGAGCACCGGCCGGGCCGCCTTCGTCACCCACGAGGACATCGCCGACGTGATCACGGCCGTCGCCCTCGACGAGGGTCCCCGCTCCGAGCATGACAGCGCGACCCTGGAGATAACCGGGCCCGAGGCCCTGACCCTCGACGAAGCGGTCACCCGGATCGCGGCGGCCACCGGCCGGCCCTACCGCTTCGAACCCGAGACCCTTGAGGAAGCCTTCGCGCGGCGATGGCGATGGGGCATGAGCGGGGAACAGATCGAGACCTGGATCTCGTGGTACCAGGCGATCGAAAGAGGCGAGATCTCCACGGTCACCGACGTCGTCCCCCGGCTCACCGGCTCACCGGCGACCCCGATCTCGGACGTGCCCTGGTGGCCCGCGCCGAACACCGCGCGTGGCACCCCCTGAGCTCAAGCGAGCACGATGCCGAGCGAAGCCACTCGGATGGACTGCTTCGCCGCCACATCGGCGCAACCGCGGCGAAACGCTCGGCCTGTCATCCCTGGTCTGACCTGGGGAATCACTGGGCCGTTGGTCACGTGGTTGGTCACGCCACTGCCCAGAAAAGCAGAAAACCCCTGATGGACAGGGGTCTCAGCTGGTGTCCGAGGGGGGACTTGAACCCCCACGCCCGATAAAGGGCACTAGCACCTCAAGCTAGCGCGTCTGCCATTCCGCCACCCGGACTAGGTGATCGGCCCCGGTCTCCCGCGGCGACAAAGAAAACAATACCAGGGGTTTGGAGTGCCTCTCACCTGCATATTCGGTGGTCAGTGGGGGGTGGCGGGCATACGGAAGCGACTGACCTGACATGTGTACGGTCTGTCGCCGCTCGTACACGCGCAGTGCGCCAGGCGGATCGCCGGGCGGCGTCCGGCTGCTGCGAAGACCGTCGGGCTAGGGCCTGTTCTGAGTTCCCCGTCGTCCGCGCGAAGCGCGGGCGCAGCGGTGGTCGGTGCGGCGAGCGTGCGTGCCGGGCGTCGGGGCGCAGGCGGGGAACTCAGAACAGGCCCTAGCGCCCTTCCTGGCAGGCTTTGCCCCGTCATCGCGCTGCGGGCGCTGCCCCCGCCGTGAACGATCCGACGACCGCTGTGCAGTGTCTGGACGGACGAGGAGCCCGCAGGTGTCGCGGGGGATGCCGGCCGGAATCGATGGCCTGCTGAAGTTGGCGCCCGAGGAGCGGACAGGCGCGCTGGTCGGGCACCGTACGCTCCTGCTGACGGCCGTGGAGCGCACGGTGCCTGACGTCACCGGGCGGGCGCGCGCTGTTCCCCGGTGTCAGGAATTGGGGGTGAGGCGCGGACCGCCCGTCCGGTACCGCCGATGGTCCTACTTGCGCAGCGCCGCCAAGTTGTCGTAGCCGATCCGCGCATGGTTCAGGGACTGCGCGGGGACGGTCGAGCTCGGTGCGTTGTCCTGCTCGACCATCGGGTTGTGGTAGTTCTTCGCCCCGACGTGGCGGAAGAACGTCCGGTAGTCGATGTCCCCGGTACCGAAGGGGACCATGTCGTAGCCGTTGCCGCTGTTTGTGTTGACGATGCCGTCCTTGGCGTGGAACAGCGGGTAGCGCTTGGTGTTGCCGCGGACCAGTGCCGCCGGGTCGAAGATGTTCTCCTGCTGCGATCCGTCGTGCGCGGTGTAGGTGTGGAACTTGTACTGGGCGACGTGCGCCCAGAAGATGTCCATCTCCAGCCATACGGACTTCGGGTCGGTGACCTCAAGGAAGTACTCGAGCTTGCGGATGCCGGAGCTGCGGGTGGGGCGTCCCTGTGCGTCCAGCGGACCGCCGTCGAGCAGGAAGCCGTAGGCCGCGTCGTGGTTGTGGGTGTACAGCTTGATGCCCGCGCCCTGAGCGATCTGTCCCAGCGTGTTCCACTTGTCGGCGGCCACGTCCCAGTCGGCACGGTACGCGCTGCCGGTGGGGTCACCACCGGTGCCCATGTGTTCCATGCCGAGGATGTTCGCTATCTCGAGGTGGAGCTTGAACTTGTCCAGGTCGCTCTGGTTCAGCGGCCAGGACGACGGGATGAAGCCGTGGTTGCCCTGGGCGCGCAGACCGTACTCGTCCAGCCACGAGCGCAGCAGCTTCGCGCCTTCCACCGATTCGAGGTTGTTTCCGCCGGGTGCGTTGGCGTGCTGGCCATAGCCGGCGAACTCGACCTGCTGGTAGCCGTAGCGGGCCAGCTCCCCGAAGACCTCACGGAAGCCCGAGGGAAGGTCGGTGGTGAGCGGATCCCGGCCCGTGGCGTCGCGCACGGTGTACAGGATGATTCCTCGTCTCGCCGCCGGGACCAGAGCCTGGCCGACACCCTGACCATTGCTGGATGCGGTCTGGGCGAGGGCCGGCGACGCGCCGAAGGCGGGCGCGGCGATCGCCGCTGCCGCAGCGGCCGTGCAAGTGCTCAGGAAGCGGCGGCGACTGACGCCGAGGCTGCGGCGCAGGGCGCCGTCGGTTCCGGATTCGTCGTTGTACGCGGTCACGGTCTCTCTCTTTCTCGAAGATGCTCGAAACGCTGTGCGCGGACCGATCTCATGCGAGGCCGGCCAGCTTGAGGAGCAGGGACTTCACTTCGGTGGCCCGGACGGGGCCGGTGAACGCGTGGGGGGTGGAGCAGAGGATGAGCGGACCTTCTTCGTCGCTCAGGGGGAGGCGGCCGTGGCTGCCGCGAATGGGTGACGGATCGAGGGGCACGACCGCCATCCGGTAACGCATGCCGAGCTTCTTGCGGGCCACGGCGGTGGCCGCCTTGACCCGGACGTACGGGTCCTGGGGGTCCAGGAAGAGTTCGACCGGGTCGTAACCGGGTTTGCGATGGATCTCGACGAGCTGCGCGAAGTCGGGGGCGCGCGCGTCGTCGAGCCAGTAGTAGTACGTGAACCAGGCATCCGGGTCGGCAACGGCGACGAGCTCGCCGGAGCGCGGGTGGTCGAGGCCGTGAGCCTTCTTGCCCTCGTCGTCGAGGAGTTGTTCGATGCCTTGGACGTCCTGGAGAGCTTCACGGGTCGCATCGAGATCCTCGGGACGGCGTACGTAGACGTGGGCGAGCTGGTGGTCGGCGACGGCGAAGGCGCGGGAGGCCATCGGGTCCAGGTACTCCATGCCGTCCTGGGTGTGGACCTCCAGCAGGCCGGCGCGGCGCAGTGCCCGGTTGATGTCGACCGGGCGGTCGACGCGGGTGATGCCGTACTCGGAGAGCGCGACGACGGTGCGCCCCTCGCGCCGGGCGTCGTCGAGCAGCGGAGCCATGGCCCGGTCGAGCTCAGCCGCCGCCCGGTACGCGCGGGGGTCGTCGGGCCCGTAGCGCTGCAGGTCGTAGTCCAGGTGCGGCAGATAGCACAGGGCCAGGTCGGGGTGGCGGGTGTCCAGGATGTGCCGGGTCGCGTCGATGATCCACTGCGAGGAGACGAGGTCGGCGCCTGGTCCCCAGAAGTGGAAGAGGGGGAAGGTGCCGAGCTTTTCGGTGAGTTCGTCGTGGAGGGCGGGCGGCCGGGTGTAGCAGTCGGGTTCCTTGCGGCCGTCGGCGTAGTAGACGGGACGTGGGGTCACGGTGACGTCGGTGTCGGCGCCCATCGCGTACCACCAGCAGATGTTGGCGACGGTGTAACCGGGGTGGGCGCGGCGGGCGGCGTCCCAGAGCTTGTCCCCGGCGACGAGTCCGTTGTGCTGGCGCCAGAGGAGGACGTCGCCGAGCTCGCGGAAGTACCAGCCGTTGGCCACGATGCCGTGTTCGGCGGGGGTGGTGCCGGTGAGGAAGGTGGACTGGGCGGCACAGGTGACGGCGGGCAGCACGGTGCCGAGGGGGGCGTGGGTGCCGGACTGGCCGAGGGATGCGAGGTGCGGCATGTGGTCGAGGAGCCGGGGGGTGAGGCCGACGACGTCGAGGACGAGGAGGGGGGTGGGGGCGCCGGTGGGGGACGTACCCGTTTCGACCGGTGTCACGGGAGCTCCTTGAGGCCGAGGTCGACCAGGAGGTCGCGGGCGAGGGTGAGTTCGGCGGCGATGCCGTCGGCGAGCTGGGGCCGGCTGCGGGGGCGCAGCTCGGCGGGGAGCGCCTGCCAGGTGTACGTCTCGACCTCCAGGTGACGCGTCAACGGCCGGGCTCCGCCGACCAGTCGGGTCAGCGTGGACTGGAGCACCGGGAGGGTCGAGGTGAGCGGTGGGGCGGGGGGTGCGTGCAGCGGGACGTGGAAGTGGGCGCGCCACGGGGTGCCGTCGGGCAGTGCGTGGCCGGTGACCGCCTCGTCGAGGTCGTCGGTGCCGCGCAGTCCGTGCGTGGTCCGGGTGCGGGTCTGGTGGAGGAAGCGGGGTTCGGCGAAGGCGGCGAGCGCGGTGCGCACCTCGGGGAGGTGCGGGTGTTCGGCGTGGAGTGCGGCGGAGAGCTGGCACTTGGTGACTTGGATGCCGGCTGCGGAGAGTGCGTCGAGGGCGGTGTCCGGGTCTTCGAAGGAGGTGGCGAGATGGCAGGTGTCGATGCAGATGCCGATGCGGTCGTGTCCGACGGCGGTGAGCGGTGCGACGGCGTCGGCGGTGGTCTCGACCGTGCAGCCCGGTTCGGGTTCGAGACCGATCCGGATGGATTTGCCGGTCAGCTCGGCGAGGGCGTCGAGCCGTTCGGCGAGGGTGCTGAGGGCGGTGTGTGCGGTGCGGGCGGCTTCCGGGTCGCCGGTGTACGGGGTGCGCCAGGCGATCGGGAGGGTGGAGATGGTGCCTTCGGTGACGTCGTCGGGGAGCAGGGTGGCGAGCAGCCGGGCGAGATCGGTGGTGTGGGCGAGGCGTTCGGCGTCCGTCCAGTCCGGCTTGTACACCCGGTACTTGACCTCTTCGGCGCCGAACCCTTCGTACGGGAAGCCGTTCAGGGTGACGACTTCGAGGCCGCGGCGGTCGAGTTCGGCGCGCAGGGAGCGCTGCTGGGCGGGGTCGTTGATCAGGGTGTTCGCGGCGTCCTTGGCGAGCCAGAGGCCGATGCCGAGGCGGTCGCGGCCGAGGCGTCTGCGGACGGGTTCGCAGTGGTCGCGCAGTTGGGCGCGGACACCGTCCAGGGTCTCGGCGGGGTGGACGTTGGTGCAGTAGGCGAGGTGGACGGTGGTTCCGTCGGGGTGGCGGAAGCGCATCGGGTCACTCCCCGCCGCGGAGGATGGAGTTCCCCTCGTGGAGTGGATCGGGGGTGGCGAGATCGAGTTGCAGGCGGCCGCTCTGGCCGTAGAAGGCGACGGGGTTGCGCCAGAGGACCTGGTCGACGTCGTCCTCACTGAACCCTGCGGCGAGCATGGCGTCGCCGACCTTCCGGGTCTTGAGGGGGTCGCTCCTGCCCCAGTCGGCGGCCGAGTTGACCAGGATTTTCTCGGTGCCGTGGGTCTTGAGGATCGCGATCATGCGGTCCTCGTCCATCTTGGTGTCGGGGTAGACGGAGAAACCGGCCCAGCAGCCGCTGTCCGCGGCGTCCTTCACGGTCGTCTCGTTGAGGTGATCGAGCAGGACCCGCTCCGGGGGGAGGTGGGATTCGCGGATCACGTCGATGGTGCGGTGCAGACCGGTGAGCTTGTCGCGGTGCGGGGTGTGGACGAGGGCGGGCAGTCCGTGGTCGGCGGCGAGCTGCAGCTGGGCGGCGAGGGCGGTGTCCTCGGCAGGAGTCATGGAGTCGTAGCCGATCTCGCCGACGGCGACGACGGAGTCCTTGACGAGGTAGCGGGGCAGGGCGTCCAGGACGGGGGTGCAGCGGGGGTCGTTCGCCTCTTTGGGGTTGAGGGCGAGCGTGCAGTGGTGGGCGATGCCGTACTGGGCGGCACGGAAGGGTTCCCAGCCGAGGAGGGCGTCGAAGTAGTCGAAGAAGCTCGCGGGCGAGGTGCGGGGCTGGCCGAGCCAGAAGGAGGGTTCGACGAGGGCGCGGACACCTGCGTCGTACATCGCCTGGTAGTCGTCCGTGGTGCGGGAGGTCATGTGGATGTGGGGGTCGAAGATGCGCATCAGGACTCCTCCGTGGAGACGGCAGGGCCGGGGGTGGTGAGATCGAGCACCCGGGTGAGATCGGCGGGGACGCTGCGTCCGGCGGCGGTGCGTTCGGCTGCGAAGTCGCCCAGCATGCGCGCGAGTTCCGCGTCCCCGCGGGCGCGGTGGGCCAGTGCGTCGACGGCCTCGACGGGGACTCCGGTGAAGAGGCACTTGAGGATGGCGTGGCGCCACTGGTGCGTGTCGAGATGGGCGGCGGCGTACGGACCGACGGCGGCGGCGACCAGCCGGGTGTCGTTGGTGCGCAGGGCGTCCTCGACGAGGGGGAGGGCGGTGGGGCCGAGGTCCAGCCGGTGGAGGGTGAGGAGGACGGCGCGCCGCTCGGCGGCGGTGCCCTGTTCGTAGAGCCTGGTCACGGCGGGGAGGGCGGCTCGGGCTTCGAGGAGCAGCAGGGCGCGTACGGCGTCGGCGTGCTCCAGTCCGCAGTGCCGGCCTGCGGCGGCGAACCGCAGCTCCCACGGGGGCACGGCGTACGGGCCGCCGGGCGCGGTGTCCTCGTGGGCGGCGGCGTGCGCGGCCTCGGTGAGGGCCTCGTCGAGCCACGCGCGTGCGGCGCCGCCCAGCCGGCCGTCGAGTTGCCCGCGGGTCAGCAGCGGGGGCGTCTGCGGTGGCGTCATCGGCATGACGTTGCTCCCTTCGGGACGTCCTTCGGGACTGTCGACGGGATGCGGGAGCGAAGGAAGTCGATGGAGGTGCGGGCGAGTTCGGGGCCGGCGTGGGAGTGGCGGGGCAGTTCGACCACGGTGAGGCCGCGGTATCCGGTGTCGCCGAGTGTGTCGAGCGCTTCGAGTACGGGCGGGAAGTCGATCTCGCCGTCGCCGAACGGCAGATGCTCGTGGATGCCCCGGCGCATGTCCTCGATCTGGACGTGGCGCAGCCAGGGTGCGGCGTCCCGGACGCAGTCCGCGGGTGAGGACGGCTCCAGGCACTGGCAGTGGCCGATATCGAGGGTGAGCCCGAGTGGTTCGGGGTCGCCGCTGAGGATGCGCAGGTGGTGGAAGTCGGAGAGATTGGCGAGGAGATGTCCGGGTTCGGGCTCGATGGCGAGTGGGATGCCAATGCGGTCGGCGGCTGCGAGCACCGGGGCCAGGGCGTCGGTCAGCCGCTGCCAGGCCGTATCGGGCGTGGTGTGGGGTGGGGTGATGCCGCTGAAGCAGTGCACGGCGTGGGCGCCCAGGTAGGCGGCGACTTCGACGGCCCGGACCAGGAGCCGGGTGCGGGCGGCGCGGTCCTCCGGGTCCGCGTCGAGGAGGGACGGGCCGTGCTTGCGGCGCGGGTCGAGGACATAGCGGGCACCGGTCTCGACGGTGACACCCAGCCCGAGCTGTTCGAGTCTGTGCGCCACGCGGCGGGTGCGGGCGGCGAGGTCCGGGGCGAGGGGGTCGAGGTGCATGTGGTCGAGGGTGAGGCCGACGCCGTCGTACCCGAGGCCCGCGAGGAGCGCGAGGGCGTCGTCGAGGCGGAGGTCGGTGAGCCCGTTGGTGCCGTAACCGAGGCGGATGGTCATGTGGGGCTCACCTTCCGGGCGAGTGTGCGGGCGAGAGGGACGAGTCCCATGACGGCGAGCCCGGTGCCGGCCGCTCCGGCACGGGCGGCGAGCGCGGCCTGGAGCGGGATCATCGCCCGGATGCCGCTGCCCACGGCGCGCTGGGTCAGCGGCGGGGACGGGTTCAGGGTGGCGTGGAGGAGCGGCTCGGCGGCGGTCCGGAGGTAGGCGCCGGTGAGTGCGGTGACGAGGAGGCGGGGCGAGGTGCCGGTGGGGGTGTCCGGGGGTGCGGGTGCTCCGGGTACGAGGCGGTGGTTGTCCCCCGTCACGCCGCTTCCCGGGGCCGGGGGCACGTCCCCGTGCCCCCGCTGCTCGCGCACCGCGGTCGCGCCGAGCGCGATGACCGCCGCGAGCGCGGAGAGGGGCGCGGTGGTGGAACCGCCCTGCGCCTCGTGGCGCGAGACGGCGGTGACGGCGTAGGTGTGCGCTCCGAGCAGGGCGGCGGCGGGGAGTGCGGCGCGCAACGGGAGGGCTGCTTGCCGGGACAACTCCCCGTGGCGCGGCTGGACATCCCTGGCTGATTTCGCCAGGGTGCGGCCGCTCCTGCCGACGAGCCGGGCGATCGGTCCGCGGCGCGGCCCCCCGGCGCGGCCCGGGGTGGGCGCGGGTGTCCGGACGAGGTCTGTCGCCGGGCTGCCGGGCGCGGTGACCGTGCGGGTGTCGGAGCGCTCCGGCTCCGCGCCTGCCCCCCATGTTGCGGTGGCGCCCAGCAGCAGGTCGAGGGCGCGTGCCGTGGCCATCGCGGCCGGGCCCGCCTGGGTGTGCTTCAGGTGGAGGTCGTAGGCCCAGACCGTTGCGGCCAGGCCGGTGGCCACCGTCAGGGTCGGGCGGCCGGCGCGGGCGGCGAGGGACAGGCCCGCGGCCGTCAGCGCGCCTGCCGCCGTGAGGGCCGCGCCCGGGGTGATCCGGCCCGAGGGGATCGGGCGGTGCGGACGGTCGACGGCGTCCTCGTCGCGGTCGGCCCAGTCGTTGAGGGCCATGCCCGCCTCGTAGAGGCAGAGGGACGCGCCGACGGCCAGCGCGGTGCCACGGCCGGGACGCCGTCCGATGGCCGCCGCCCCGGCGAGTGCGTCCCCGGGGACGGTGAACAGTGCCGAGATCCGCAGCAGCTCGGCCCAAGCCCGTACGGTAGCTGTCACTTCTCCCCCCGCAGCCGTTCGGCGAAGGCCAGCAGCGCGTTGTACTGCTCGGACAGTGCGGCGGGGCCGCCGTCCGGGTCCTTGAAGTAGAAGCCGAGTTCGGGACGCGGGCCGGTCAGGCCCACCTCCTGGGCGCGGGCGAGCAGCCGCGCCAGGTCGAGGACCAGGGGGGCGGCCAGCGCCGAGTCGCAGCCCTGCCAGGTCGTCTGGAGGACCATGCGGGCGCCGAGGAATCCGTCGAACGCGATGTGGTCCCAGGCCGTCTTCCAGTCGCCGAGTGCGGGCACGTCGTCGATGTGCACCTCCCCCTCGGGCGCGGCGCCAAGCGTGTCGGCGAGGACGCGCTCCTTGCCCGCGTTCTTGGCCGCTGCGGCGCCGGGGTCGGCCAGCGCCGCTCCGTCCCCGCCGCCCAGCAGGTTCGTACCGGACCAGGCCCGTACCGGCAGGGCGCGTTGCACGAACATCGGGGCGAGCACGGAGCGGAGCAGCGTCTGGCCCGTCTTGCCGTCGCGGCCTGCGTGAGGAAGTCCGCAGTCCGCGACGGCATCCTGGAGCGCGGGAGCGCGCAGTCCGGTGGAGGGGGTGAAATTGATGTAGGGGCAGCCGGCCCGGAGCGCGGCCGCGGCGTAGAGCGAGCTGGTGGGCAGCCGGTTCTCGCCGGGTTCCGGGACGGGTTCGGTCGACGCGACGTTGATGACGACCGTGCGGGTCAGGTCGCCCCGGCGGCCGAAGTCGGTGAGGTCCGCGGCGAACGCAGCGATGAGTTCCTCGTCGGTGCGGGTGTCGCCGGGCAGCGGTCCACCCGGGCGTATCTCGGCGTCAGCGGCCGCGAGTTCGGTCCGTACGGCGGTGGGCAGCCCGTGCGGGAGCACTCCCCCCGCGGCCAGTGCCTCCGCCCGTTTGGGGAGCGGACAGCCGACGGTGTCGTGCCCTCCGAAGACCAGGGATGTCAGCGCCGGCAGCCCGCTGCCGGCGAACGGCGCGGTCTCGGTGACCATGCCTGCCGCCGGGTGGAAACCCGCCGCGACGGCCGCGCAGCCCGCCATGGCGGTGGTGGCGACGGAGCCGCGTGCTCCGATGAACCAGACTCCGGTACGAACGGCATGTGCTGACACGGGCTGCCTCCCTGGCTGGGGATCCTGGCTGGGCAGTGCAAAGAGAGGGGGCGCTGATCGAATCGAGGACGGACAAGGGTGGAGGGTGACGGCGGGCGGGGTAGGGCCTTTGCCCCGCCCGCCGTCAGTCTGCGGCTGTCGCCCAGTGCCGTGACCGGCAATGTCTGCCCCATGGGGAGCGTCGTCCAGTGCGTGCGATCGCAAGGCGGCCGGAAGTCCTTGGATGGGGTCTCCCCCTGCTCGAACCGAGCTGAGAGCCTGGGGAAGGAGCTACCAGGGCTTGTGGCCAACGCGGCGAGCGGGCGTGCTGGGCGGCGCGACGGGGCAAAGCTTGCCGGGAGGGGTACTAGGCGGCGGGCAGCTCCTTCAACTCGATGTTGCGGAAGGACACATGGTCGTCGGCTCCGTGGTTCTGGAGGCCGATGTAGCCGCTCTTCAGGCTGCGGACGGGATCGGTGTTGGTGAAGTCGTTGATCTTGACTCCGTTGAGGAAGACCTGGAGCCGTTCGCCCTGGACCTTGATCTCGTAGCTGTTCCACTGGCCGGGCGGCCGCAGGACCTGGTCACGGGCCTTGATGTCCGCCGCCTTGAAGCCGTAGATGGAGCCCGTGGTGCGGTCGGGGGCGTCGGTGGCGTCGATCTGGACCTCGTAGCCGTTGTTCACCGCGGACCAGGGGTCGTCGGACTCCGGGAACCCGACGAAGACACCGGAGTTGTCGTCGCCCTCCAGCTTCCAGTCGAGCTTCAGCGAGTACGACCCCAGCTCCTTGGCCTGGTAGGTGAGCAGGCCCATGCCGCCGTCGGAGCGGAGTTCACCGTCGACGACGTTGAACTTCCCGGGGCCCGCCTGCTTCCAGCCCTCGAGCGTCTTGCCGTTGAAGATCGACCGGTAGCCGGTGTCCGGCTTGCAGTCGGCCTTCACCTGTCCGGCCGCGTAGCGGACGCCGCCGAGGAGGAGCTGGCGGAAGGCAGGTTCGGCGTACGACGCCTTGGTGTGGCCGAGGCCGGTGTAGAAGGAGCGGCCGCCCTGGTAGGTCTGGCACCAGGTGATCGGGTGGTCGCCCTTCATGGTGCCGCCGGTGTAGGTCGTCTCGTCGAGCGTGGCGAGGACCTTCACCTTGTCGCGCGGGTTGGTGCGGTAGTTGTACAGCTCATCGGTTCGGTTCCAGGCGTCGTCGAGGTGGGCGGTCGCCGGGTGCTGGTGGTCCTCGACACGGACGGTGACGGGCTGGATCGCGGGGTGTCCGGCGAAGTACGCGCCGACAAGTCCGCCGTAGAACGACCAGTCGTACTCGGTGTCCGCGGCGGCGTGCACGCCCATGTAGCCGCCGCCGGTGGCGATGTAGTTCTCGAACGCCTTCTGCTGGTCGGCATTGAGGACGTCACCGGTCGTGGAGAGGAAGACGACGGCGTCGTAGCGGGCCAGATTGCTGGTGGTGAACTGGCCTGCTTCCTCGGTGGAGTCGACGGTGATGTTGCTGGTCGCGCCGAGTTCCTTCAGTGCCGCGATGCCCTCGGGGATCGCGTCGTGGCGGAAGCCGGCCGTCTTCGAGAAGACCAGGACCCGCTTGGCGGTCCGGTCGGGGGCGCTGTTGGAGAGCTCGAAGTCGTCGACGTCGTAGAGCGCCCCGGCGCCGCCCTTGAAGACCAGGAAGAGTTCGGTGGCCTTCCCCGGGACGCCGCGCAGCGGTACGTCGATGTCCTGGAATTTCTCCCAGCCACCGGTCACCGGGACCGGTGCGGAGCCGAGGATCTTGCCGGTCGCGGAGCCGGACCGTACTTCGAGGAAGCCCCCCGCGCCGCCGGACGAGATCCGGGCGGTGAGCTTGGTGGAGTCACCGAGGATGTACGGCTTGAAGGCGATCCAGTCGCCGTTGTCGATGTCGCCGACCGTCTTGCCGCCGTGCGCGGCCGCCTTGTCGTACGTCCTGATGCCGGACGACGCGGTGAAGTGCTCGGCCTGCCGGTGGCGGGGCTGAAGCTGCGACTGGGCGTGGCCGGAGAGCGCGGCCTGGCCGCCGCCCCCGCCGTCGGTGTACGAGGCGTCGATGACTCCGAAGATGTTGGCGTTCGGGTCGTGTCCGCCGTCGATCTGGGTGCTGATGGTGCCGGTGCAGCCGTTGGTCGTGGTGATCGGGTGGCCGTGGCTGTCATGACCGAGTACGAAGCGGACCTCGACCTTCGAGCAGTCGATCGTGCCGTCCTCGGGGTCGGTGACGGTCACCTTGAACGGGACTTTGTCGCCGAAGCTGAACAGCTGCCCGTCACCGGGGAGTTCCAGCTTTACCGTGGGTGCCGTGTTGCCGACGGTCACATGAACGCTCGCCAATCCGGTGCGTCCGGTGGGGTCCTTGGCGGTGACGGTCGCGGTGTAGGTGCCGTTCTTCCTGTACGTGTACGTGGGGTTCGCGGCGGTCGACGTGCCGCCGTCACCGAAGTCCCAGGCGTACGTGAGTGCGTCGCCGTCGGAGTCCGTGGTGCCGGCCGAGGAGAACTGCACCTTCAGCGGTGCGGCGCCGGACGTCTTGTCGGAGGCGGCTTCGGCTACGGGCGAGTGGCCGCCGGTGGCGTTCTCGATGCGGTAGAGCGCGGAGTTCTCGTCGCCGCCGAACCAGGAGAGGCCGTAGTCCAGGACGTACAGCGCCCCGTCCGGGCCGAAGGCCATGTCCATCACCTGGGTCCCGGACCACGGGACGTTGTTGATGGACTGGACGGTGCCGTCGCCGTCCTGCTTGATGCGCTTGATCCAGCGCCGGCCGAACTCACCGGCGAAGAAGTCACCGTCGTACGACTCGGGGAACTTCACGGGTGAGTCGAGGTTCGGGTCGTAGTGGTAGACGGGGCCGCCCATCGGCGACTCGGAGCCGTTGCCGAACTCGGGCACGGAACCGCCGTCGTACGGGATCCAGGCGGGCTGCGCCGGGGGCAGGTCGACCAGGCCGGTGTTGTGCGGCGAGGTGTTCTTCGGGGCGTTGCAGTCGAAGGCGGCGCCGGACGTCTTCGTCGCGAAGTCGTAGTCGACGAACGCGTCGTTCTTCCCGGTGCAGAACGGCCAGCCGAAGTTGCCCGGCTCGGTCACCCGGGCGAACTCGACCGTTCCGGCCGGTCCGCGCTTGGGGTCGGCAGCGCCCGCGTCGGGCCCGTAGTCGCCGACGTAGACAATGCCGGTGGCCTTGTCGACGCTGAAGCGGAACGGGTTGCGGAAGCCCATCGCGTAGATCTCGGGGCGCGTCTTGTCCGTGCCCGGCGCGAAGAGGTTGCCGTCCGGAATGGTGTACGAGCCGTCGTCGGCGACCTTGATCCGCAGGATCTTGCCGCGCAGGTCGTTGGTGTTGCCCGAGGTGCGCCGGGCGTCGAACGCAGGGTTGCGGTTCGGGCGTTCGTCGATGGGCGTGTAGCCGTCGGAGGCGAACGGGTTGGAGTCGTCGCCGGTCGACAGATACAGGTTGCCCTGCGCGTCGAAGTCGATGTCGCCGCCGACGTGGCAGCAGATGCCACGGGACGCCTTGACGTCGAGAACCTTCTTCTCGCTGCTCAGGTCGAGGGTGCCGTCCTCCTTGAGGACGAAGCGGGAGAGCCGGTTGACGCCGTCGAACTTGGCGAAGTCGGCGGCGGTTCCGGTCTCCGGGGCGTCGCCGGGCGGGGTGTCCAGCGGAGGCGCGTAGTAGAGGTAGATCGCTCGGTTCTCACTGAACTTCGGGTCGATGCCGACGCCCTGGAGGCCTTCCTCGTCATGCGAGTAGACGGGGATGACGCCGGAGACCCTGGTGTTGCCTGCGCTGTCGGTGATCCGCAGCTCGCCGTTGCGCGAGGTGTGCAGGACGCTGCGGTCGGGGAGCACGGCCAGGGACATGGGTTCGCCGGTCTCTGCGGCGCCCTTGGCGAGGGTGACCTGCTGGAAGTCCTCGGTCGCCGCCGCGTCGGACGCGGCCGGCGAGGTCGGGACCGATGCGGCCGCACCGGACGGGGCGCCCAAGGCGAGGGTGGTCGCGGTGAGCAGGCCGCCGGTGAGCAGGGCGAGGGATGTTCGGAGTCGGGGCCGGGTTCTGGTTCTGTGCACGAGTGTCCTCCGGAGAGTGCCGGTTGTACGGGCGAGTGCTGCCGTGCCGTTCCGCGCGGGGACTGCCGCGCAGGTCACCGAGGGCCTGGCGGGGCTCCGGTGACGCGAGTCATGTGGTGTACACCAAGGGGACGGTAGACGGGTTCGTCCGAGGTGGAAAGCCCTTGCGCAGGAGATAAGTTGAACTTTTTCCTGGGCCAGGACAAAGGAGGTTTTGGGCAGCCTGAACCGTCCCGGCGGCGCGCGTGTCGCCGGGCAGCGCAGACCCGTCCGCCACCCGCCCCGCCCCGCCGGGGCTCCGGCCCCGGACCCCGGCCCTCACACGCCGGACGTGCTCAAAGGGCGCGATCGAGGAGCGGAGGTCCGGGGATGGAGCCCCGGGGAGAAGCCGTCAGTCGCCGCCCCCGAATGCCGCGTCGAACGACGCAGCCGGCGGGTCGAAGTCGTACCGCTTCAGCGTGGCAAGCGCTTCCGGTGCGCCCGCCAGCCGGTCCATCCCGGCGTCCTCCCACTCCACCGAGATCGGGCCTTCGTAGTCGATCGAGCGGAGCATCCGGAACACGTCCTCCCACGGCACGTCACCGTGCCCGGCGGAGACGAAGTCCCAGCCGCGCCGCGGATCGCCCCAGGGCAGGTGCGAGCCGAGACGGCCGTTGCGCCCGTCGAGACGCTTGCGGGCCTCCTTGCAGTCCACGTGGTAGATCCGGTCCCGGAAGTCGTAGAGGAAGCCCACCGGATCGAGGTCCTGCCAGACGAAATGGCTCGGGTCGAAGTTCAGCCCGAACGCGGCCCGGTGGCCGACGGCCTCCAGGGCCCGGTGCGTGGTCCAGTAGTCGTACGCGATCTCACTGGGGTGCACCTCGTGGGCGAACCGCACGCCCTCCGCGTCGAACACGTCGAGGATCGGGTTCCAGCGCTCGGCGAAGTCCTTGTAACCGCGCTCGATCATCCGCGGCGGCACCGGCGGGAACATCGCCACCAGGTGCCAGATCGACGAGCCGGTGAAGCCGATGACGGTACGGACCCCGAAGGCGGCGGCCGCGCGGGCGGTGTTCTTGATCTCCTCGGCGGCCCGTTGCCGTACCCCTTCGGGCTCGCCGTCGCCCCAGATCCGGGCGGGCAGGATGCCCTGATGCCGTTCGTCGATCGGGTTGTCGCAGACCGCCTGGCCGACGAGGTGGTTGGAGATCGCCCAGCACTTCAGACCGTACTTGTCGAGCAACTGCCGCCGCCCGTCGAGATAGCCGGGGTCGGCAAGAGCCTTGTCGACCTCGAAGTGATCACCCCAGCAGGCGAGTTCGAGCCCGTCATAACCGAAGTCCCGAGCAAGCCGGCAGACCTCCTCCAGCGGCAGGTCGGCCCACTGGCCGGTGAAGAGCGTGAAAGGACGGGGCATGCGCGGAACCTCCTAGGACGGTACGGGGGTGTGTACGGAGCTCTTCTCGGCGCTTTCCTCCACCGCCGCGAGCACCCGCTGCACCTGAAGTCCGTCGGCGAACGACGGAACGGGGTCGGCCCCTTCGGCGATCGTCGTGACCAGGTCGCGGGCCTGGTGGATGAAGGTGTGCTCGTAGCCGAGTGCGTGGCCCGGCGGCCACCACGCCTCCAGGTACGGGTGCGCGGGCTCGGTGACGAGGATGCGGCGGAACCCGGCGGTGGTGACCTGCTCGGTGTGGTCGTGGAAGGACAGTTCGTTGAGGCGTTCCAGATCGAAGGCGAGCGAGCCGCGTTCGCCGTTGATCTCCAGCCTTAAGGCGTTCTTGCGGCCCGCCGCCATCCGGGTCGCCTCGAACGAGGCCAGTGCTCCGGAGGCGAGCCTGCCGGTGAACAGGGCGGCGTCGTCGACGGTGACCGCCCCGCGTGCTCCGCTGTCCGCGGTGCCCGAGAGCCCGGCCGACGCTCCGGCGAGCAGCGGTCGTTCCCGTACGAAGGTCTCGGCGACCGCCGACACCCCCACCAGGAGCTCCCCCGCCAGATACTGGGCAAGGTCGACGATGTGCGCCCCGAGGTCGCCGAGCGCACCGGATCCCGCGTGCTCGCGCTTGAGCCGCCAGGTGAGCGGCGAGTCGGGGTCGACCAGCCAGTCCTGGAGGTAGGTGGCCCGTACGTGCCGCAGGGCGCCGAGCCTGCCGTCGGCGATCAGCTTCCGTGCGTACGCGATCGCCGGCACCTTGCGGTAGTTGAAGCCGACCATCGCCACCTGGCCGCGAACCCTGGCCCGTTCCGCGGCCTCCGTCATGGCCTCCGCCTCGGCGACCGTGTTGGCGAGCGGCTTCTCGCACAGCACGTGCTTGCCGGCCTCCAGGGCGGCGATGGCGATCTCCGCATGACTGTCGCCGGGCGTGCAGATGTCGACGAGCTGGACGTCGTCCCGGGCGATCAGGGCACGCCAGTCGGTCTCCGCCGCCGCCCAGCCGTGCCGTTCGGCGGCGGCGGAGACCGCCGTACGGTCGCGTCCGCAGATCGCGGCGAGAGCCGGCTGCATCGGCAGGTCGAAGACGTGTCCGGCGGTGCGCCACCCCTGTGAGTGGGCGGCGCCCATGAACGCGTATCCGACCATGCCGACTCCGAGCGTCGCCTTCGGCACGATCGTCGGCGGCGCTGCGGCCTCCTGCTCCGTCTCTTCCCTACGGGCCATACGGGCTTCCTCCTCGTCGGTCGTTCGGTGGGCGCACGGCAGGAGGGTCAGCACCCTCCTGGACGGCGGATCAGCTGAAGCCCGTCGGCAGGTACTGGTCGATGTTGTCCTTGGTGACAACGGCCGAGTAGAGGGTGAGGCTGGTCGGGATCTCCAGTTCGGAGAGCCCGCCGATGCCCTTGCCCTGCCCCAGGGCACGCGCCAGGTCGATCGCGGACGCGGCCATCGTCGGCGGGTAGAGAACCGTGGCCTTCAGGACGCTGTTGTCGGCCTTGATGGCGTCCATCGCGGACTTCGCGCCCGCGCCTCCGACCATCAGGAACTCGTCCCGGCCGGCCTGCTGGATGGCGCGGAGCGCGCCGACTCCCTGGTCGTCGTCGTGGTTCCACAGCGCGTCGAACTTCTTCTGCGCCTGCAGGAGTTGAGCCATCTTCGCCTGGCCCGACTCGACGGTGAAATCGGCGGCCTGACGAGCCACCAACTTGACGTTGGAGTAATTCTTGAGGGCGTCGGCGAAGCCCTGGCTGCGCTGCTTGGTGAGCTCCAGGTTGTCGATGCCCGCGAGCTCGACCACCTTGGCGTTCGGCTTGTCCTTGAGCTGTTCGCCGATGTACGTGCCGGCATTGAGACCCATGCCGTAGTTGTCGCCGCCGACCCAGCAGCGGTAGGCCTGCGGTGAGGCGAAGATGCGGTCCAGGTTGATGACGGGGATGCCCGCCTTCATCGCCTCCAGACCGACCTGGGTGAGCGCCTTGCCGTCGGCGGGGAGGATGACGAGGACGTCGACCTTCTTGTTGATGAGGGTCTTGACCTGGCCGATCTGGGCGGCGGTGTCGTTGGAGCCCTCGGTGATCTCCAGGGTCACCTCGGAGTACTTCTCCGCCCGCGACTTGGCGTTCTCGTTGATGGCGTTGAGCCATCCGTGGTCGGCCTGTGGTCCGGCGAAGCCGATGGTGACGGGCTTGCCGGGCTTGTCGTCGGCAGCCGGCTGATTGCTCTGCGCGGGCTGCGACTTCTTGGGCTCATTGCTGGTGCAAGCGGTGAGGAGAGCGCCCGCGGAGACGGCTGCGGTGCCGAAGAGCAGTCCTCTGCGGCTGGTTTCTGGCATGGCTGTCGAACCCTTCATCCGGTGCGTGGGTGGCATGCGGAACTGTGGGTGAGATGGGGTGGAGTGGGGAGAGCCCGGGGACTCAGGTCTCCCCGTGGGCCGAGGTTCGGCGCTGGACCAGGACGGCGGCGACGATGATCGCGCCCTTGGCGATCTGCTGGACATCGCTCTGCAGATTGTTGAGCGCGAAGATATTGGTGATGGTGGTGAAGACTAGGACACCGAGGACGGAGCCGACGATCGTGCCGCGTCCTCCGGTGAGCAGGGTGCCGCCGATGATCGCGGCGGCGATGGCGTCGAGCTCGTACAGGTTGCCGTTGGTGTTCTGTCCCGAGCCGGACAGGATGATCAGCATGAAGGCGGCGATGCCGCAGCAGAGCCCGGAGAGCAGATACAGATAGAGCCGCTGCCTCTTCACGTCGATCCCGGCGAGGCGGGCCGCTTCCGCGTTGCCGCCGACCGCGACCGTGCGGCGTCCGAACGTCGTCCGGTTCAGCACCAGCCAGCCGATGACGGTGACCGCGGCGAAGGCCATGACCAGCGGCGGGATGCCGAGGACGTACGAGTCGGGCAGCCCCAGGTCGAGGACCGACTGGACGGTGACGATCTGTGTCTTGCCGTCGGTGATCAGCAGGGCGAGACCGCGGGCCGAGGCGAGCATGGCCAGCGTCGCGATGAACGGCACCACCCTCCCGTACGCGATCAGCACCCCATTGACGAGTCCGGCGCCGAGGCCGACGAGCACGGCGGTGAAGAGGATCCCCGCGAAGCCGTACTCCTGGGTGGCGAGCGTGGTCGCCCAGACCGAGGCGAGCGCGACCATCGCGCCGACCGACAGATCGATGCCGCCGCTGGTGATGACGAACGTCATGCCGACGGTGACGACGCCGATGACGGACGACTGG
The DNA here is from genome assembly GCF_044455345.1 of Streptomyces sp. NPDC051286. Lineage (NCBI taxonomy): Bacteria > Bacillati > Actinomycetota > Actinomycetes > Kitasatosporales > Streptomycetaceae > Streptomyces > Streptomyces sp. NPDC051286. The sequence continues at coordinate 24,829 of NZ_JBITER010000006.1, forward strand.
GTCAGGATCAGCTGCAGATTCCCGGTGTCCAGGAACGCGTCGGGCTCGGTGAAACCGCCGACGGCGATCAGTGCGGCGAGGACGCCGAGCAGCGACAGGTTACGGACGTCCGCGCGCACCCCGAGGGCGCGCAGTCCGCCGCCCTTCGAGGGCGGCAGCGCCGCGGGGGCGGGCGGGGCCGCCTTGTCCGGCCCACCGTGCTGCGCCGAGGAAACGGGCTGAGTCATGACGTCGGGCTCCCTTCCATCACGAGGTCGAGTACACGGTGCTCGTCGAGCTCCTGGGCCTCCGCCGTATGCACGACGCGGCCCTCGCGGAGCACCAGCACCCGGTCGGCGAGGCCCAGCACTTCGGGCACTTCGCTGGAGACCAGCAGAACGGCGAGGCCTTCGTCGGCCAGCCGGCGGATCACGGCGTAGAGCTCGGCGCGGGCGCCGACGTCGACACCGCGGGTCGGTTCGTCGAGCAGCAGCACCCGGCAGCCGCGCAGCAGCCAGCGGGCCAGGACGGCCTTCTGCTGATTGCCGCCGGAGAGGGTGCGGACGGGGGTGTCCGGGTTGTCGGGGCGCAGCGAGAGTTCGCGGGTGGCGGCGCGGGCCGCCCGGCGCTCGTCTCCGCGGTTGAGCCAACCGGCCCGGGAGAAGCGGGACATGGAGGAGACCGACACGTTACGGGTGACGGATTCGAGCATCAGCAGGGCCTGCGCCTTGCGTTCCTCGGGGGCGAGTCCGATGCCCGCGGCGACGGCGGCGCGGACGCTGCCGGGGCGCAGCGGCCGCCCGCCGACGAGGACCCGGCCCGCGCTCGGCCTGCGGGCTCCGTAGATCGTCTCCAGGATCTCGGAGCGCCCGGATCCGACGAGTCCGGCGAGCCCGACGATCTCGCCGGGCCGCAGTTCCAGGTCGACGGGGGCGAACTCGCCTTCCCTGGCGAGTCCTTCGAGAGTGAGCACGGGGTCCTGCCGGATGTCCTCCGCAGGAGCGCCGGGGCGCTGCGGGAAGACGTACTCGACATTACGGCCGGTCATCATGGCAACGATGTCGCGCGTAGGGGTGGACTCGGCGGGCAGCCCGACGGCGACAGCCCGCCCGTCCTTGAGCACGGTCACCCGGTCACCGATCCGGCGAATCTCCTCCAGGCGGTGGGAGATGTAGACGACGGCTACCCCGTCGGCGGTGAGCCCGGCGACGATTCGGAAGAGGTTGGCGACCTCGTCGGGGTCGAGGGCGGCGGACGGCTCGTCCATGACGATGAGCCGTACGTCGTGGGAGAGCGCCCGCGCCATGGAGACAATCTGCTGCTGGGCGGCGGACAGCGCACCGACGGGACGGGCGGGATCGATCTCGGGGTGGCCGAGGCGCTTCAGCAGTGCGGCGGCGGCCGCGCGCCCTTCGCGGGTGCGGACGACGAAGCGGGCGGCGGTGGGTTCGTGGCCGAGGAAGATGTTCTCGGCGACCGAGAGGCCTTCGACCAGGTCGAGTTCCTGGTAGATGGTGGCGATGCCGAGACGCATGGCGGCGATCGGCGACTTGAGCGAGACGGCTGCGCCGCGCCAGGTGATCTCGCCGCCGTCGGGCTGGTGAGCCCCGGCGAGCACCTTGATGAGGGTGGACTTGCCGGCGCCGTTCTGGCCGAGCAGACAGTGGACTTCGCCGGCCTGGACCTCCAGGTCCACGCCGTCGAGGGCGCGCACACCGGGGAACGACTTGGTGATGCCGGACATGGTGAGCAGGGGTGGTTCTGATGCCATGACAAATCCCCTCGGCGGGTGCGGGGCCGGTGAGCGGGCAGGGCGCAGTGCTGTTCCGGGGGTCACCCCCCGGCCCCCCGGCCACAAGAGGCGGGGGGCGGTTCGGTGGTGCGTACCGGTCGAGGGTCAGGCCGGTGAGAACAGGTGGTCGCTGATGAGCCGGGCGGCGCCGATCACTCCGGCGGCCGGCCCCAACTCGCCCAGAACGATGGGGAGATTGCCGGTGGCCAGCGGCAGGGACTGCCGGTAGACCTGGGTCCGGACGCTGGCGAGGAGCGTGTGGCCGAGGCCGGTCACACCGCCGCCGATCACCACCAGTCCGGGGTTGAAAAAGCTGACGAGTCCGGCGATGACCTGGCCGACCCGGTTGCCGCCCTCGCGGATCAGGTCGAGCGAGGTGGCGTCACCGGCGGCCGCGGCGGCGGCCACATCGGCGGCAGTGAGTTTCCCGGCCGCCTCCAGCCGGGTGGCGAGCTCCTGCGACTGTCCCGCGCGCGCCGCGTCCTCGGCGTCGCGGGCCAGCGCGGCGCCGCTGAAGTGGGCTTCCAGGCAGCCCCGGTTGCCGCAGGCGCAGGCGCGGCCGTCGGGTTCGACCTGGATGTGGCCGATGTCGCCGGCGCTGCCCGTCGTACCGCGGTAGACGTCGCCGCCGACGACGATGCCGCAGCCGATTCCGGTACCGATCTTGACGCAGAGGAAGTCGCCCACGGAGCGTGCGACGCCCGCGTGCTGTTCCCCCATCGCCATCAGATTCACGTCGTTGTCGACCATGACGGGGCAGCCCAGTTCCTGGCTGAGTGCCTCGCGGACCGGGAAGCCGTCCCAGCCGGGCATGATCGGGGGTGCGACCGGTACACCTTCGGGGAAGCGGACCGGTCCGGGTACGCCGATGCCCGCGCCGTCGAAGCCTTCGGCGAGTCCGGAGGCCCGGAGCTTGGCCGCCATGGACAGCACCTGTTCGAAGATCGCGACAGGTCCTTCGCGTACGTCCATGGGGTGGTTGAGGTGACCCAGAACCTCCAACTCCGCGTTGGTGACCGCCACATCGATGGATGTGGCACCGATGTCGACGCCGAGGAAACGCAGTGCGGGAGCGAGCCGGATGTTGTGCGAGCGACGCCCGCCGCGGGAGGCGGCGAGTCCGTCGGCCACGATGAGTCCGGTCTCCAGCAGCCGGTCCACCTCTACGGCGAGCTTGGAGCGGGAGAGGTCGACCTGATCCCCCAGCTGTGCCCGGGAGTTGGGCCCTCCGTCACGCAACAACCGGAGCAGTCGCGCCTGATGCGCATTCGCGGGTCGTGCCGTCATACGTCTCACGCGCCCCTCCCCGCCACATCGGCCTGTCCGTCGGGCTTTCGAGTGGAACGTAGCAGCGGTTGCCGGGAGTGGGAAGAAGTTGCGCAGGAATCCACTACAACTTTCTCCACACCGAGGACAAAGCGGTGCCGGCCGGTCCGGGCGCCGGTGGTGGTCAGCAGCACGAGCGGGGCGCCCTCGAACATCCCGCCCACCTCGCCGGCGCATGTTCGTCGACGCGCTCGCGGCTTACGAACGCGGCCCCGGTGACCTCGGCGACCGCCGCGTTGCCACAAGAGCCGGCTGGACCACGAGTCCACAGAGAGGCGCAGGCCCGCCGACGGACGGACGACCGCAATTCCGTGGACGGCACACCGGCTCCCGCCCGAACCGAACCCGCGCTTCGCGGACGCGGCCGATTTCCGGGCAGCAGTCCCGACAAGTGGCCGTGAAGGAAACGAAGAGTTTCGCTCGCCTTAACGGAGAAATGCGGAATGCGTCATGCAGCACGGCTACTTTCCGGACCTTCCGGAATTCCGTAAAATCATTGTCGAAAATCGCATCCCGCCGTTACGCTGAGGCTGCTTCGCCAAGTGGCGCAGCAGCTGCGGAAACGCCCGGGGAGGGCGTCGGCCGTAGTTGTCGAGGGTGGGGATTAATTCGGGGACGGCTTCGCCATGCGGAGAGAACAGTTACCGGCGCACGCAACGACCTGTGCCGCTGTTCATGCCGTGAATATCCGGAGAAGGTGACCGGAAACCCGACGAGGCCCGTTTTCTCGCCGCCTCCGAATTCTTTTGACGACATGTGAGGATGACCTGTGCGACGCATCACGTCCGTTTTTCTGTCACTGAGTGCCCTTCTGGCGGTCTCCACGCTGGCTGCACCCGCGGCCGGAGCCGCCCCGCGGGCCGACGGACCGGCCGCCGTTCCCGGCGGCTGGGAGGCGGTGGACGGCGCCGAACTGGCGCGGATCTCAGAGAAGACAGGCACCCGGCAGGCCCCGTTCGCCGCCGGTGGCGGTGTCTCCACCACGGCCGAGGTGCCTGAGCTCCTCGCCCTGCAATCAGCCCGCAACGGTCAGTTCGCCGCGACCGAGGTGAACTACGCCGCGCCAAACACTGGTGTGCTGCGGGCCCGGTCCGCCGAGGTCGGCGGCTCCTGGGAGGGCTTCGCCTTCGAGTGGGACGAGGCTTCCGCGACGTACGCCCTGAAGTCCCTGGCGAACAACCGCTACGTGGCGGTCGAGAAGAACTACACCGGCAGCGCGCAGAACGTGCTGCGCGCCCGTTCCACCAGTGTGGGCGGCTGGGAGCGGTTCTTCCTGTACTACAACGAGGGACTGGACCGCTGGGCGCTCCAGTCCACGCTGAACGGGCTCTTCGTCGCCATGGAGAACAACTACACCGGGTCGCTCCAGTACGCACTGCGCGCCCGCTCGACCGAGATCACCGGCTCCTGGGAGGAGTTCACCCTCTACCACCTCGGCGCCTGACGTACGGCCGGACCCCGGTGCCCGCGGAGAGCGGGCGCCGGGGTCCGCGCTGCCGTTGCGGGCCCTGCGGGACCGAGTTCGCCCCGGGAGCCGGGGCCCCTGGCCGCGCACCACGCACCGCCACTGGTCCTACGGGAGGAATAGTCAAGACCTGTGGATCGGGGTACCTGTCACGAATGCCACAGACCTTGGAGTTTCGGTCTGTGGGGGCGTCATCCCTTGACGTTAGGAAGGCGCGGCCTCCAGGGGGATGACGCCCCGCCCGACTCACCAGGTCTTGCCAGCCTGCTCCCGGACCGTGCGGTTGATCCGGTTGAAGAAGTTGGTCATCGCGATCTCCAAGGTGATCGCGCCCAGTTGCTCCTCGCTGAAGTGGTCGGCGGCGGCGTCCCAGATCTCGTCGGTGACGCCCGGTGCGCCGTCCTGGAGCCGGGTGGCGGCCTCGGTCAAGGCGAGGGCAGCCCGCTCCTCATCGGTGTAGAAGGGCGTCTCGCGCCATGCGACCACGTTGTGCAGCCGCTCGTCTGTCTCACCGGCCTGCTTCGCCGACTGGATCGTGGCGAAGACGCACGGACTGCAGCCGTTGATCTGGCTGACACGCAGATGGACCAGCGACAGCAGGTGCTTGTCTACGCCCCCGGCGTGAATCGCCTTGTAGAGGTGCTGGATTGCTGTGATCACGTCGGGATTGGCCGGGCTCTTCACACGTGCTTCCATCGGTCTTACCCCTTCATCGGTGGTTCATCGGTTACCTGCACCCCTCCGGGCCCGTCATCACCCGTGACGGAGCAGAGCCGAGGAAGGTAACAACATGTCCGACACCAGCCCGACGGACCCGATAGCCGAGACGTTCGAGGCCCAGCGCGACCGGCTGCGCGCGGTCGCCCATCGCATGCTCGGGTCGCACGCCGACGCCGAGGACGTGGTCCAGGAGGCCTGGCTGCGGCTCTCCCGCCAGGACACGGCGACCATCCACAACCTCGCCGGCTGGCTGACCACGGTGGTCGGCCGGATCAGCCTCGATGTCCTGCGATCGCGCCAGGCCCGCCCGGAGGCGTCCTACGACGACGGTCTGTCCGAGCTCGTGGTGACGCTCGACGACAATCCTGCTCCCGAGGACGACGCGGTGCTCGCCGACTCGGTCGGGCTCGCACTCCTCGTCGTTCTGGAGTCGCTCGGGCCGAGCGAGCGGCTGGCGTTCGTGCTGCACGACCTGTTCGCGGTGCCGTTCGACGAGATCGGTCAGATCCTCGGCAAGTCCACCGCCGCCACCAAGATGCTCGCCAGCCGCGCCCGCAGGAAGGTGCAGACGATTGAGCGACCGACCGGCGTCGGACGGGAGCAGCGAGAGGTGGTCCAGGCCTTCCTGGCGGCGGCTCGCCGCGGCGACTTCGAGGAGTTGCTGCGGGTACTCGACCCCGAGGTGAAACTGACCGTCGACACCCCGTCCGGCGTGGTCGTCACCCTCGGCGCCACCAAGGTCGCAGCCGGCGCGCAACTGTCCGCCAGCGCAGCCACGCAGGGGCGGACGGTGCTCGTCAACGGCCTCCCGGGGATCATTTCCTGGCGCGAGGACGGCACCCCGCTCTCGGTCCTCGCGTTCACCGTCGTCGACGGCCGGATCACCGACATCACGGTCGTGATCGATCCGGCCAAGCTCGCGCTGATGGACCTGCCGGATCCGGCGTGAGTCCCTGCCGGGGCAGGTCGCTGCCAAGCGGCCAAGGTCTGTGGATCATTGACCTGTTTCAGGCTGCGGGGGCTTCGTGGCGTTCGACGAGGTGGCCGCGTTCGAAGCGGGCCCCGGCCCGGACGAGGGCGACGAGGTGGGGTGCGTTCACGGCTTGCGCGTCTGCTCCGTGTGCGCCCGCATGATCTCCGCGGCCCGCTGTTCGTCCCGCGAGGAGATCGCCGCGGTCAGCGAGCGGTGTTCGATCCAGGACCGGGTGCCGCGCCGGCGGGCCACCGGTGTGTAGTACCAGCGGACCCGGCGGTCGACCTGTCCGGCGAGCTGGGCGAGCACTACATTGCCCGCCAGCTCCATGACCTTGGCATGGAAGGCGGCGTTGGTGGCGACGGCGAGATCCACATCGTCGTCGGCAACCGCCTGCTCGCCCTTGGCGCAGAGCTCTTCGAGGGCGGCGATGCCGGCCGTGCCGGAGTTGGCCGCGGCCAGCCGGGCGGCCTCGGCCTCCAGCAGGGTGCGGACCGAGAGCAGCTGGTCCGCCTCCTCCTCGGTGGGTTCATGGACGAACGCGCCCTGGGCGGGACGCAGATCGACCCAGCCCTCGGTGTTCAGTCGCTGCAAGGCCTCGCGCACCGGCTGCCGGGACACACCGAGGTGCCCCGCCAGCTCACTCTCGACCAGATGCCGGCCGGGGCGGAGCGCACGCGTGGTGATCAGTTCGAGCAGCGCCTCATAGACACGCTCGCGCAGCGGACCGGGCCGTTCCAGCTTTGGCAGGGCCCCCTGCGGTAGTCCTGTGGACAACGTCGCCGTCCCTCTCCGGGCGACGAGCAATTGCTTATCGTCTACAGTCTACGAGCGCCATGGGAGTCAGGGGCAACGGATCACCTGACCCGCGTACGAGAGGTTCCCGCCGAACCCGAAAAGCAGTGCCGGAGCGCCGCTGTCGACCTCGCCGCGTTCCACCAGTTTCGACAGGGCCATGGGGATCGAAGCGGCGGACGTATTGCCGGAATCCACGACATCCCGGGCGATGACCGCGTTGACCGCACCGATCTTCCTGGCGACCGGTTCGATGATCCGCAGATTGGCCTGATGCAGTACCACCGCGGCCAGATCCTCGGGGGCGATCCCTGCCTTTTCGCACACTTTGCGCGCGATGGGCGGCAGTTGGGTGGTGGCCCAGCGGTAGACGGACTGCCCCTCCTGGGCGAAGCGCGGCGGCGTCCCCTCGATCCGGACCGCGCGGCCCATCTCCGGCACCGACCCCCAGAGCACGGGGCCGATTCCGGGCGCGGCGTCCGCTCCGCCCTGCGGGTCCGCGACCACGACTGCGGCACCCGCACCGTCGCCGAGCAGGACGCAGGTGGAGCGGTCGGTCCAGTCGGCGATGTCGGCCATTTTGTCGGCGCCGATCACCAGCGCACGGGTCGCGGCGCCCGCCCGGATCGCATGGTCGGCGGTGGCGAGGGCGTGGGTGAACCCGGAGCAGACCACGTTGATGTCCATGACGGCGGGCGAAGCCATGCCGAGGCGGGCAGCCACGCGCGCGGACATGCTGGGCGAACGGTCGATCGCGGTGGAGGTCGCGACGAGGACCAGATCGATGTCGGCGGGGTCGAGTCCGGCCGTGGCGAGCGCCTTGGCCGCCGCGTGCGCGGCCATCTCGTCCACCGGCTCGTCAGGGCCTCCCACATGGCGGGTCTTGATCCCGACGCGACTGGTGATCCACTCGTCGCTGGTGTCGACCATGGCCGCCAGGTCGTCATTGGTGAGCACCTTGGCGGGCTGATAGTGGCCGAGCGCCACGACACGTGAGCCGGTCATGTAGAGGTTCCCCTCGCTACGTATGGCAGGAACTACCCAGTCTTGGTGGCTACCGCCCGGTACGGGGGCACGTGATCCCACAGGATTACCGGCCGAGGCTTGGAGGCTTGACAACACCCTTGACGACCGAACGCATACTGCAGACGCGCCGAGACCCGTCCCATCCCATCGCCGCGGGCCGCATCTGGCCGCGATGCGGCGGGACGGCGTCCGCGTCACACTGCCGTCCGAGCGCGCCGTCGGGTGTGTCGCGTACGCCACACTCCATGTGCAGGACAATGAGCTCGTCAAGGTCACCTCTCCGCAGGACAACCCGGTGACCCATGGCAACCTGTGCATCAAGGGCCGCTTCGGCTTCCACCACGTACAGAATCGGGTTTAGCCGCCATGGGACGGGTCACCGAGCGCCGCCGCACCATCCGCATCCGGGACGGGGCGGTCTCCACGCGCCCCGACACCCTCGTCGCCGAGGAGCCCCTGGAGATCCGGCTGAACGGCAGACCGCTCGCCATCACCATGCGCACGCCGGGCGACGACTTCGCGTTGGCGGCGGGCTTCCTGGTCAGCGAGGGCGTGATCGGTGACGGCTCCGAGGTGCAGTCGATCGTGTACTGCGCGGGGGCGACGGCGGACAGCGTGAACACGTACAACGTGGTGGATGTGAAGCTCGCGCCCGGTGTGCAGGTCCCCGACATCACACTCGAACGCAACGTCTACACGACCTCCTCCTGCGGGCTCTGCGGCAAGGCGAGCCTCGACGCGGTCCGCACCACCACCCGGCACCCGATCGCCGACACTCCCCCGGTCCGGGTCGAGCCCGCGCTGCTCTCGGCTCTCCCCGACCGGCTCCGCGAGTCGCAGCGGGTCTTCGACCGGACCGGAGGCCTGCATGCGGCGGCGCTGTTCTCCGAGACGGGGGAACTGCTCGACATCCGGGAGGACGTCGGCCGGCACAACGCCGTGGACAAGCTTGTCGGCCGGGCCCTGACCGACGACCGGCTACCGCTGTCCCGCGCGATTCTGCTGGTGTCCGGGCGGGCCTCCTTCGAGCTGGCGCAGAAGGCGGTGATGGCCGGAATCCCGGTGCTCGCTGCGGTCTCGGCGCCGTCGTCGCTCGCCGTGGATCTGGCGGCGGAGACCGGACTGACCCTGGTCGGATTTCTGCGGGGCCCATCCATGAACGTGTACGCGGGTGAGCACCGCATCGCCCTGGAGACGACGGTCGGCCAGGCCTGAGGTGCCCGGCCCGTGACACGGGCCAGGGGTCCGGCCGGCGGGGAGGGCCCCCTGCGCCGGCCTGTCCCGCTTCCATGGCGTCCGTCATCGGCGCCTTCGGGTTCGGGCGAGCGCGTCAGCCCGCCAAAAGGGGCTCCTCGGCCACCGCACCGCTCGCCGGAATGCCCGGGCGCTCCCGGAGTCCGTCCTGCGGATCCCGCGAGCGCCGCTTCGCGATCACCGCGCACACCATCAGCTGCATCTGGTGGAAGAGCATCAGGGGCAGCACGGCGAAGCCGGCGTGCGCCCCGAAGAGCACACTGGCCATCGGGAGTCCGGATGCCAGGCTCTTCTTCGAACCGGCGAACTGGATGGCGATCCGGTCGCCTCGGTCGAAGCCGAGCCGCTTCGCCCCGTACCAGGTCAGCGTGAGCATCAGCGCGAGCAGCAGCGCTTCGGCGGCCAGCAGCGCACCGAGCCTAGCCGGGGTGACCTGGTGCCAGATACCGGCGACCATGCCCTCGCTGAAAGCCGTATAGACGACCAGCAGGATCGAGCCCCGGTCGACACGGCCGAGGACCTTCTTGTGTCGGGTGAGGAAGCCGCCGATCCAGCGGCGGAGCAGCTGCCCGGTGATGAACGGGAGCAGCAGCTGGACCCCGATCCTCAGCAGCGCGTCGGCCGAGAATCCGCCTCCGCTGTTGCCGAGCAGCGCTGCGGCGAGCAGCGGGGTGAGGAAGATCCCGGCGATCGAGGAGAAGGAGCCCGCGCAGATCGCCGCCGGCACGTTGCCGCGGGCGATCGAGGTGAAGGCGATCGACGACTGGATGGTCGGCGGGACGAGGCAGAGGAAGAGGAAGCCGGTGTAGAGCTGCGGGGTCAGGACGTACGGAACCAGCCCCTTGCCCGCCAGTCCCAGCAGCGGGAACGCGACGAAGGTACAGATCAGGACGGTGAGGTGGAGCCGCCAGTGCTTGAGGCCGTCGAGCGCCTCGGCGGTCGAGAGGCGGGCGCCGTACAGGAAGAAGAGGAGGGCTACCGCTCCGGTCGACGCGCCGTCCGCGACCTCCGCGGCGGCCCCCGATGCGGGCAGCAGCGCCGCGAGCGCGACCGTGCCGATCAGCGCCAGGATGTACGGGTCGATCGGCAGCCAGGACGGCAGCTTGAAGGTGCGGCTCATGTGCTCCACGTGTCTCTCGTTCAGGTCGTGCCCTCTTCATCCTGCTCTCGATCAGGGCGATCGGGAATCCGGCATACCGCTCTCACTGTCATCATGATTCGCGATAGCTTGACGCTATGTACGATCCTGCACAGCTCCGTACCTTTCTTGCCGTCGCCCAGACGCTGAGCTTCACCCAGGCCGCCCGTCGGCTGGGCGTGCGGCAGTCCACGGTGAGTCAGCACGTGCGGCGGCTGGAGGACGCGACCGGGCGCCAGCTGTTCACGCGGGACACGCACCGGGTCGATCTCACCGTGGACGGTGAGGCGATGCTGGGCTTCGCGCGGACGATCCTGCAGGCCCACGAGCGGGCCGCGGCGTTCTTCACCGGAACGCGGCTGCGCGGGCGGCTGCGATTCGGGGCGTCCGAGGACTTCGTGCAGACCCGGCTGCCGGAGATCCTGGAGTCGTTCCGCCGCGACCATCCGGAGGTCGAGCTGGAGCTGACCGTGGAGCTCTCCGGGACGCTGCACCGGCAGTTGGCGGCGGGACGGCTCGATCTCGTCCTCGCCAAGCGGCGGACCGGTGACACGCACGGCGAACTGGTCTGGCAGGACGCACTGACCTGGATCGGCGCACCGCACCTGCGGATCGACCCGGACCGCCCGGTGCCGCTGATTCTCTTCCCGCCGCCGGGCCTCACCCGGGCCCGCGCCCTGGAGGTGCTGGAGGAGCACGGCCGGTCCTGGCGGATCGCCTGTACGAGTACGAGCCTCAGCGGACTCGTCGCGGCGGCCCACGCCGGTCTCGGCGTGATGGCGCACACCCGCGGGCTCATCCCGCCGGGACTGACGCCCGTACCGGCCAGGGCGGGGCTGCCGGAACTCGGCGACGTGGATTTCGTCCTGCTGCACGGCCGCCGCCGGGATGCGGCGCAGGAGGCGGCGGACGCGCTCGCGGCAGCGATCCTGGCGGGCGGCGACCGGCTGATCCGTGGCATCGGCGGGATCAACGCGATCAGCGGCAGCGACGGCGCATGACCGCACGCGTGCGCGGGGCGAAAGGGAAGCACAGGTCCGGAACACCCCCTGACCGCCTTGACGGGAGTGGCCGAGGCGTACGGATCCGGTGGAGATTCCGGCGCGAGCTACTTACCCCACCGTCAGAAGCGCGCCCGAGCCCTGCCCATCTGGCCGGATATCTGTGGCTGACCAGTGCAGATGGCACGCTTTCCGGTCGTTCCGGGCCCTCCCGCCGAGCCACCCGGTGGGGTAGCGTCACGGCGCAGTGCGGAGCGCCACAAGGAGCAGGTCATTGCGCGAGTTCACTGTCCCCCCCCATGGCGGTCGCGCCTCAGGTAGGCGGGCTGGCCGATGCCGTCTTCGACTACGCGGAGGAGGATCCGCACCGTGTCGCACTGGGCCGGAAGGACGCGGACGGACACTGGCGTGATGTCAGCGCGGCGACGTTCCGCGACGAGGTGCTCGCGCTCGCCAAGGGGCTGATCGCCCATGGTGTCCGGTTCGGTGACCGAGTCGCCCTGATGGCGCGTACCCGTTACGAGTGGACACTCTTCGACTTTGCGCTGTGGTCGGTCGGCGCCCAGTCCGTGCCGGTCTATCCGACCTCCTCCGCCGAGCAGGTCTTCTGGATGCTGCACGACGCCGAGGTGTCCGCGATCATGGTCGAGCACGAGGACCATGCGATGACGATCGCCTCGGTGATCGACCGGCTGCCCCAGCTGAAGCGGCTCTGGCAGTTGGACTCGGACGCGGTGACCGAGCTGGTCGAGGCGGGCGTGCCTGTCGAGGACGAGGTGGTGCACCGGCACCGGCGGGCGGTGATGCCCGATTCGGTGGCGACCGTCATCTACACGTCCGGCACCACGGGCCGCCCCAAGGGCTGCGTGATCACGCACGCCAACTTCATGTTCGAGACGGACACGATGGCGTTGCGCTGGGAGTCGGTCTTCCACTCCAAGCCGGGCGACGAGGCCGCCACGCTCCTCTTTCTGCCGCTGGCGCACGTCTTCGGCCGGATGGTCGAGATCGCGGCGGTCCGTGGCCGGGTGAAGCTGGGCCATCAGCCGGAGCTGTCGGCGAAGGCGCTCATGCCGGACCTGGTGTCGTTCCGGCCGACATTCATCCTGGCGGTTCCGTACATATTCGAGAAGGTCTTCAACGGCGCACGGCGCAAGGCCGAGGCGGAGGGCAGGATCGGGCCCTTCGACAAGGCCGTGGACGTAGCGGTGAAGTACGCGGAGGCGATGGAGCACCGGGCGTTCGGGACCGGCCCCGGCCCTTCCGCGGCGCTGCGGATGCAGCACCAGTTCTTCGACAAGGTCGTGTACAAGAAGGTCCGCGACGCGATGGGCGGCCGGGTCCGGCACGCCATGTCGGGCGGCTCGGGGATGGAGCGGCGGCTCGGTCTGTTCTTCGAGGGCGCCGGCGTCACGGTGTACGAGGGGTACGGACTGACCGAGTCCACGGCGGCGGCCACCGCCAATCCGCCGGAGCGCACCCGGTACGGCACGGTCGGGCAGCCGATCCCCGGCACCACCGTGCACATCACCGACGACGGCGAGGTGTGGGTGCACGGCGCCCAGGTCTTCGGCGGCTACCTGGGCAACCCGAAGGCCACCGCCGCGGTGCTGCACGACGGCTGGCTGGCCACCGGCGACCTGGGTGCGCTCGACGAGGACGGCTATCTGACGATCACCGGGCGGAAGAAGGAGATCCTGGTGACATCGGGCGGAAAGAGCGTGTCGCCGGCTGGTCTGGAGGAGCGGGTGCGGGCCCATCCGCTGGTGGCGCAGTGCATCGTGGTCGGCAACGACAGGCCGTACATCGCGGCGCTGGTGACCGTCGACCAGGAGTCCGTGGACCACTGGCTCACCATGCAGGGGCGGCCGCCGATGAACGCGGCGGACCTCGTGCGGGACCCGGATCTGGAGATGGAGGTCAGGCGGGCGGTGGTGGCCGCCAACACGGCGGTGTCGCAGGCCGAGTCGATCCGTACCTTCAGGATCCTTGCGCATCAGTTCACCGAGGAGCACGGCCTGCTGACCCCGTCGCTGAAGCTGAAGCGGAAGGCGATCGAGACGGCGTACGCGGTCGAGGTGGACGCGCTGTACCGCTGAGATCGCAGGGCGTCGGGAGCCCACTCCCTGTCGCGAGGAAGGCCGTAGGGCCGGAGCGCTGTCGGGCCCTGCTTGCGTCGGTCCCGAGCTGACGGGGTACGGACGGGCCGGTCGGCAGGGAATGCATGGCGCCTCGTGATCGTTGATTATGGGGATATCAACCGACGACGCAAAGGATCGACTGCTCGTGAGCCAGGTCCCCTCCCTCACCCTCAACAACGGCGTCGAGATGCCGCAGCTCGGTTTCGGTGTCTGGCAGGTGCCTGACGACGATGCCGCGAAGGCAGTCGCGACGGCCATCGAGTCCGGGTACCGGAGCATCGACACCGCCGCGATCTACGGGAACGAGGAGGGCACCGGCAAGGCCGTCGCCGCCTCCGGCGTCCCCCGTGAGGAGCTCTTCGTCACCACCAAGCTGTGGAACGTCGACCAGGGCTACGAGTCGACGATGCGCGCATTCGACGCCTCACTGGACAAGCTGGGCCTCGACTACGTCGACCTGTACCTGATCCACTGGCCGGTGCCTGCCAAGGACGCGTACATCGACACGTACAAGGCGTTCGAGAAGATCTACACCGACGGTCGCGCGAGGGCCATCGGTGTCTCCAACTTCCTTCCGGAGCACCTGGAGCGCCTGCTCGGCGAGACCTCCGTGGTCCCGGTGATCAACCAGATCGAGCTGCACCCGCAGCTCCAGCAGGCCGAGTCACGCGCCTTCCACGCGCGGCACGGCATCGCCACCGAGGCCTGGTCCCCGCTGGGACAGGGCAAGGGCCTCCTGGAGGTCCCGACGGTCGTCGCGATCGCCCGGAAGCACGGTCGCACACCCGCGCAGGCTGTGCTCCGCTGGCACCTCCAGACGGGCAACGTGGTGATCCCGAAGTCCGTGACACCGTCGCGGATCGCGGAAAACATCGATGTGTTCGGCTTCGAGCTGGACGCCGACGACCTGGCCGCGTTCGCCGCGCTCGACGAGGGCAAGCGCATCGGCCCGAACCCTGGCGAGTTCAACCTGGGCGCCTGAGCCCAGCCGTCGCACGACCGCATCACGCACGACCGCCGTCCGGCTCCCCCGCCGGGCGGCGGTCTGCATGCGGGTGAACCCGGAGGAGACACCATCATGAGCGCGGACACCGCACCCGTTGTCGCACCAGGCCTGTATCGGCTGCGCAATGTGGGCAGCGGACTGCTGCTGGAGGTCGACGGCTGCGCCAAGGGCAGCGGCGCCAACGTGCAGCAGGGCACGGACAAGCAGGACGGGGCGGGCGGGCGGCACTGGCAGCTCTCCCCCGTACACGAGGGTGCCGCGCTGTACCACCTGACCAATGCGCACAGCGGCAAGCGGCTGGACGTCGCGAATGCCTCCACGGCGGACGGCGCCAACGTCCAGCAGTGGAAGGCCAACAACTACGGCGCCCAGGAGTGGCTGATCGAACAGCACCTGGACGCGCCGGGCACCGTGACGCTGGTCAGCTTCATCAGCGGACTCGTCCTGGAAGTGGCCGACAGTTCCACGGCGGACGGCGCCAATGTCCAGCAAGGGGAGGACACCGACTCCCCCGGCCAGTGGTGGAAGTTGGAGCCGGTGCCGGACAGCCCTTAGGACCGGCAGTGTCAGCCCCGTCGGGCCAGGTGGACCGTACGCGCCGTCAGCAGGAAGACGTCGGGCCGGTGGTGCAGTCCGGCCGGGTCCTCGGGGTCGAGCAGCCGGTCGAGTGTGGTGAGGTCGTCGGCGGCGAGTTCCCCGGCGAACATCTCGCGGCGGCGGGCGAATTCGGCGATGACATGCTTGCGCGCCCGGTCGGAGAGGGGTGCGGGCAGGTCGAGCAGGAAACTGCGAGTGCCCTGCGGGGCCAGCCCCACCGCGGCGAACAGGGCACTCCAGTCCTCGATCTCCCGCGTGGCGTCCGGGAGCGCCGCCCGCATCTCCTCGAACCACTCCGCGGTGATCGCGTCGAGCCTGGCCTCCAGGCCGGGCCGGCCGATGCCGATATCGCGCGGAAGCTGACGGGGCGGCAGCCCGCCCTCGACGAGGGCGACGGTCCCGCCGGGGCGCAGCAGTCCGGCGAAGCCGGCGAGGACGGCGCGCTGGTCTCCCATGTGATGCAGGGCGTTGCCCGCCCAGATCAGGTCCGCCTCTCCCAACTTGGTCAGCTCGTCGGGGATTTCGGCGTGCAGGGTACGGACGCGATCGCCGAGTCCGAGGCGTTGGGCGCGGGCCAGCGTGCGCTCGAGGAGTGCCGGAGTGCTGTCCACGGCGACGACTTCGGCCTCGGGGAACTCCTGGGCGAGCAGGCAGGAGATCACGCCGGGTCCGCTGCCGATGTCGAGGACCCTGCGTACCTGCGGGGCGGTGGGCAGTCCGGCGATCCAGTGGGCCGCCGCCGCGTACTGGGGGCTGCTGAGCTCGCCGTTCCGCTCCAGCTGCGGACCCATGACGTCCCAGTCGAGGTCGGTGGTGTCGTGGTGGTGGCTGTGCCCGGTACGGTCGGGCCGGTCGTGGGTGCTGCCGTGATGAGGGCTGTGATCGGCGTGCTTCGTCATGCGGACAAGCCTCGCCGGTCCTCAGGCAGGTGGCGAACTTTGTTGCCGGTTCGGCAAGCCGTGGCCTCTCCGGTACTCCTGGGGGCTGACGCCGCGGCCGCGTTTGAAGGCGGTGCTGAAGGCGAACGACCCGCTGTAGCCGACCTTCCGGGCCACCGCCTCCACGGTGGCGTCCGTCTCCCGCAGTAGATCCGCGGCGACGGCCAGGCGCCAGCCGGTCAGGTACGCCATCGGCGGCTCCCCCACCAGTTCGGTGAAGCGGCGGGCGAGTCCGGCCCGCGAGACTCCGGTCCGGGCGGCCAGTGCGGCGACTGTCCAGGGGTGCGCCGGTTCGTTCTGCAGCAGCCGTAGCGCCTGTCCGACGACCGGGTCGCCCATCGCCCGGTACCAGGCCGGTCCCTCGGCCCCGGGCCGGGAGAACCAGCTGCGCAGTACGGCGATGAGCAGCAGATCGAGCAGCCGGTCGAGGACTACGCTCTGGCCCGGCTCGTCCCGGGATATCTCGGCGTCGAGCAGCATCAGCAGGGGGTCGCTTCGGGTGTCGGAGGGCAGGAGGAGCAGCGGGGGCAGGGCGTCGAGGAGCCGCCTGCTGATCTCGCCCTCCAGCAGATAGGTGCCGATGAGCATGTTCGCCGCGCCGTCAGGGGCGTTGCCCCAGGTGCGTACCCCCAGCTGCATGGACTCCGAGAGCGGCTCGCCGCGCAGGGTGCCGCAGACGCCGCCGGGGCCGATCCGGGCGTGCGGCGCGGTGCCGGGGGTGTCAGCGACGGTGTACGGCTCCGGGCCGCGGGCGATGGCGATGTCACCGCGCCGCAGCAGCACCGGGTCCGTCGCGCCTGCGGGGACGATCCAGGCCTCGCCGTGGGTCATGGACATCAGACAGAGCGGCGCCCGGTCCTCGATCCGTACGGACCAGGGCGGTTCCATCACCATGCGCAGCAGGAAGGCCCCCCTGGCCCGTGGTCCGTCGAGCAGTCCGGCGAGTGCGTCCATGGTCAGCAGCGTAGACGTACGCGTAGGGGGTTGAGCGGTTCGCGCATGGTCCGGGCGCAGCGTCTCCGCGACGCTTGAGTCATGACACAGAACACGGAGAACGTGAAGCGCGAGACAGTGTTGGTGACGAGCGGTACGGGAAAGACGGGCCGCCGGGTGGTGGAGCGGCTCGCCGCCCGCGGAGTGCCGGTACGGGCCGGCTCGCGCGATGGCGAGGTCCGCTTCGACTGGGCGGACGAGTCGAGCTGGGCGCCCGCCCTGCGGGGCGTGGATGCCGCGTACGTCGCGTACTACCCCGATCTGGCGGCGCCCGGTGCCCCGGAGGCGATGGCGGCCTTCGGGCGGATCGCGGTGGAGAACGGGGTGCACCGGCTGGTGTTGCTCTCCGGGCGGGGCGAACCGCAGGCGGTGGTGGCGGAGGAGAAGCTGCGGGGGGCGGCGGCCGGGGCAACGCTCACCGTCGTACGGTCGGCGTTCTTCGCGCAGAACTTCAGCGAGGGCGCGCTGCTGGACGGGGTGTTCGGCGGTGAGGTGGTGTTCCCGGCGGGCGGGACCGCTGAGCCGTTCGTCGATGCCGACGATCTGGCTGACGTGGTGGTCGCCGCGCTCACCGAGGAGGGCCACGAGGGCCTGGTGCACGAACTGACCGGACCTCGGCTGCTGACCTTCGACGAGGTGGCGGCGGAGCTCACGCGGGCCGTGGGACGCGAGGTGCGCTACGTATCGGTGACGGAGTCTCAGTACGCGGCGGCTTTGGAGGAGTTCGGCATGCCGGGGCCCGAAGCGGGCTTCCTGGCGGAGCTGTTCACGACGCTGCTGGACGGTCACAACGCGAGCACGACGGACGGGGTGGAGCGCGTGCTGGGACGGGCTCCGAAGGACTTCGGCACGTTCGCGCGGGAGGCCGCGGAGGACGGGGCCTGGACGGTGGCGTAAGGGGGTCATCTGCCGGACCCCCGGCCGACGCGGGCGAACCGATGCGGCCTGCGCGCCCTGATGACGCGCGGGACACGGACGGCCAAACCCCTGTCGGGCAGGTTCAGGCAGCCCGCCCGCAGGGGGGGTTGCCTGAACCTGCGGTCTGCCGCCTGCGCGGGCGGGGGCGTCACCGCGAACTCGGGGTCCTGCGATGCGGCCCCGGACGACCCCCGACCCCGCGGGACTTCAGCCCCTGCGCCGGAACGCCAGCAGCCGGTACTCCGGCTCGGGGCGCGGCCGGTCCGGCTCGGGCAGCGCCAGGAGCGCCGACGCCAGCTCGTCCGCCGCCGCCCCCGGCACCTCCAGACGTGAGACGAAGTAGCCGGCACGCACAGCATGCGCAGCACTGCGCGGCGTCCGCCCCTGCCCGTGTCCGAGGAATCGGTTCTCCCCCACCACATCGAGCCCGGCCTCCGCCCCGTACGCGACGACCAGTTCCTCGGGGTCGGACGGGCTGGGACGCAGGTACGGCGCGAACAGCTCATCGATGTCGCTGCCCACGTCGTGCGCTGCGTCCTTGTCGACCGTGGTGACGAACACACCGCCGGCCCGCAGCACCCGTGCCGCCTCGGACACCACCGCCCGCACGTCACCCGCCCCCCGCAGCAGATGCAGCAGCCAGACGGTGCCCACGGCGTCGACCGCGGCGGCGGGCAGCGGCAGCCGCCGTGCGTCGGCCAGCGCCACGGCGCCGATCCGCTGCCGCGCGAACCGCACCATGCCGTACGAGGCATCGGTGCCCAGCACCCGCAGTGCAGGCCGGGCCAGTGCCATCCGCTCGGTGACCAGTCCCGTACCGCAGCCGATGTCCAGCAGTGTGCGGGCGGACTCCGGGACCAGCCCGAGCAGCGCGCGTGCCGCCGCCTCGGCGCGGGGCACACCGCCACGCGTCGCGTCGTATGCAGCCGCCTCAGCGTTGTAATCCAGCATGAGGGCGACTGTAGGGCAACCGCCCCGTATCGCTGAACAGATCAGCGACAGGCGTGTATTGCCGGTTCGGCCGGGCCGCATAACTTGTGTTCATCGAGCTGGAGTTACGCCGGCTACGGACCGCATGTGCCATCGCCGACATGGTGGCCTCACCACGGCGGCAGCCGCGTCGGGGCTCGCCCAGCCCGCTCCGAGCGCTCAACTGCGGAGGATCGAGAAGGCATTCGGCGGGCCGCTCTTCGACCCGGACCATACCGGCGCCCACCCCACCCCGCTCGGCAAGTTGGTGCTCGGCACCGCGCCTGGTGACCCGGCCGGTCGCCGGGTCAGCGCTGAGCCGGCGTACCCGCGCCGGCTCGCCGCGCACCCCCGTTTCGGGGTGGGGGCGCCCCGACGAGCGCGGCGCCCCCGCTCCGTCACACCGCGCCGTGCCCCGCGGCAATCGCCTCCACGCGCGCGGCGAGTTCCAGGTCGTGCTCGGTGACCACCCCGCCCGCGTCGTGCGTGTTCACCGACAGGGAGACGGTGTTGTAGCCGAGCGTCAGATCGGAGTGGTGGTTCAGCTCCTCCTGGATCTGCGCGACATGGATGGTGAGTCCGGCGGCGGCGAAGTGCGAACGGAACCGGTATCTGCGGGTGATCCGGTCTCCCTCCAGCGCCCAGCCGGGCAGCTCGCGCAGCCGGTCCTCGATCTCTTTCTGCGACAGCGGTTCGGCGGGCATGGTGCGACTCCCTCACAAGGTCGATACCGATGGGCGGTGCCGGTGACGTTACGGTCTCCGTATGACAACTGTCGCGCTTGACACAGGGGTAGGGCCACTGCTGCGCAGTTGGCGGGAGCAGCGCCGACTGAGCCAGTTGGAGCTGGCGCTGCGCGCGGACTCCTCGGCCCGCCACATCTCCTTCATCGAGACGGGCCGTTCCCGCCCCAGCGAGGAGATGATCCTCCGGCTGGCCGAGCATCTCGATGTACCGGTCAGGGAACGCAATGCCCTACTGGTGGTGGCCGGCTATGCGCCCCGTTACGCGGAGACCGCGCTCGACGATCCCGCGATGGGTACGCTGCGCGAGGGCATGGAGCAGCTGTTGCGAGGGTACGACCCGTATCCGGCGCTCGTCGTCGACGGGACATATAACGTGGTGGCCGCCAATCGGGGTATCGCCATGATGCTGGAGGGGGTGGCCGAGCACCTGCTCGCACCTCCGCTCAACGCCATGCGGCTCACCCTCCACCCCGAGGGCCTGGCTCCGCGGATCCGTAATCTTCCGGAATGGCGGGCCGACCTGCTGGCGCAGATGGAACGTCAGATCGCACTGGCCCGTTCGGCGGAGCTGCGTGAGCTGTACGAGGAGGTCGCGGCCTATCCCCTGCCGAAGAGCGCCGACGGGCAGGACGAGCCGTCGGCACTGCCGTTCGCGCTGCCGATGGTGATCGAGCACGACGGGCGGGTGCTCTCGTTCGTCTCCTCCATCGCGACGTTCAATACGCCGATGGATGTGACGGTGGCCGAATTGGCGATCGAGACGTTTCTGCCCGCCGATCAGGAGACCGCCGCGTATCTGAGGTCGCTCCCGTCCTGACGGTCCGCATCCGGTGCGTCACTTGGCGGGGGCGGGCGGAACGCAGGACCGCCGCGACGTGTGCCGCCCCCGCCTCGGTAGGCGGGGGCGGCACGCTGCGGGAGCGCGAAGCGGTTACACACGCGCCCCGTTGTCGAGCGGGTCCCGGCGTTTCGTCCGCGCGCCGGACGTGCGCCCGGGGGCCCGCTTGCGGGCGGGCGGCGGGGCCTTGCTGCTCTTCTCCAGGGTGAGTGCGACCGGTACGGCCGTCAGGACCGAGGAGTACGTGCCGACGCAGATACCGATGAGCAGGGCGAGCGCGAAGTCCGCGAGGGAGTCGCCGCCCAGCACGGCAAGAGCGGCCAGGATGAAGAGGGCGCCCATGCCGGTGTTGACGGTTCTGGGAACGGTCTGCAGGACGGCGCGGTTGGCGATGGTCGCCACGGGTACGCGGCGCGCCTTCGCCCACAGTTCGCGGACCCGGTCGAAGACGACCACCGAGTCGTTGACGGAGTAGCCGATGACGGTGAGGAGTGCGGCCAGGAAGATGCCGTCGACGGTGCGGCCGAGCCAGGCGAACGCGCCGATCAGAATGATGACGTCATGGACGAGCGCGGCGACCGATGCCAGGGCGAACGTCCAGCGGAACCGGACCGCCAGATACCCGAGTTGCACCAGGACGGCGATGGCGAGCGCGATCAGCGCGTTGCGCCGCAGTTCGTCGCCGAGGCTGGGTCCGATGAGTTCGTCGCGAACCTTGGTGGTGTGGCCGCCCTCCTCGGCAAGGACGGCACGCAGGGCGTGCTCCTCGTCGTTGCTGAGGTCCCCGGTACGTACGGAGAGGTCGCCCGCGCCCGCCGTGGTGACCTCGGCGTCGCCGAACCCCGCGTCAGCCAGGGCAGTGCGGGCGGTCTCCACGTCCACGGGCCGGCTGGTGGAGTACTCGACGAGCCGGCCTCCGGTGAACTCCACGCCCAGATTGACACCCCGTACGACGATACCGAGGACCGCGACGGCGATCAGCGCCGTGGAGATCAGCAGCCAACGGCGGGGTGACCGGAACAGCTGCGGATCACGGCGGGCCAGCCAGGTCCGTACCCGGCCGGGGCGGGCGATGCCGTTGACGCCCCGGTAGTCGCTGACGAACCGCGAGCGGGACGCGATCTCGGTGAGGGCGCGAGCGATGACGAGCGCCGAGAACATCGACGCGAGAACACCGATGGCGAGCGTGACTCCGAAGCCCTTGACCGGTCCCGAGCCGAGGAAGAAGAGCAGACCGGCCGCGATCAGGGTGGTGACGTTGGAGTCGGCGACCGCGCTCCAGGCGTTACGGAATCCGGCGGTCATCGCGGAGCGCAGGGAGCGGCCGGGACGTTCCGCGTACTCCTCCCTGGCCCGTTCGAAGACCAGCACGTTCGCGTCGACCGCCATCCCGATGGCGAGGACGAATCCAGCGAGTCCGGGGAGGGTGAGGGTGACGCCGAGAGCGACCAGCGCGGCGTACGAGATGACTCCGTACGCGGCCAGGGCCATCGCGGCGAGGGCGCCGAAGAACCGGTAGACGAACGTGATGAAGAGGGCGGTGGCGGCGGCGCCGATGAGGGCGGCTTGGGCGCTGGCGTCGATGGCGGCGGCGCCGAGTGTCGGACCGACGGTCCGCTGTTCGACGATCTCGACGGGAAGGGGCAGCGCGCCGCCCTTGATGAGCAGCGCAAGATCGCGGGCCTCGTCGGCGCCGAAGGAGCCGGTGATCTGTGTGGAGCCGGACGGAAGGCCGACGTTGCAGCCGACGGACGGGGCGACCTGGGGCGAGGAGATCACCTGGTCGTCGAGGACGATCGCGACCCGCCGCCGATCGTCCTGAACGGGATGGCAGGCGGCTTCGCCGGTCAGCCGGGTCCAGTCCCGGCCCGCGCCCTTGTGGAAGTCGAGGGAGACGGTCCAGCCGGCGCCCTGCTGGGCATCGAAGGAGGCCCCGGCGTCCTTGACGCCCGCGCCGGTGAGCCGGGCCGGGCCGAGGGCGAGAGGGCGGCCCTCCTCGTCGGGCAGCGTCAGCCCGTCGGCCTTTCCCTTCTCCTGTTCCGTGCCGGGTCCCTGGACGGCGTGGAAGCTGAGCTGGGCGGTCTTGCCGATGACTTCGGCGGCCTTGCGCGGGTCCTGGACGTCGGGCAGCTCGACGATGATCCGGTCCTCTCCGGACCGGGTCAGGGTCGGTTCGGCGACGCCGAGCGAGTCGATGCGCTGGCGGAGCACCTCAACGGTTCGGTCGGTGCTCTCCCGGTCCGCCTTCGTGGTGGCGGAGTCCTTGGCCTGGAGCACCATCCTGGTGCCGCCCTGAAGATCGAGGCCGAATCTGGGTGACATGGTCAGCGTGATGAGCACGGAGACGAGCAGCACGGCCGCAGCCAGAACCGCTCGCACCGTGGTGGCGCGAGTCATGGAAATCCTCCGAGAGGGACGTCGGCCGCACTCGCCTCGGCGAGGACACGGCGTCAGGTCTGTCGAGCAGAACGGTGGCCGGGGGAACGGTCCGTCCTCGGAGGGCCGCGTACGCCGGGGAGCGCCACGCGGAAGGGATCGGCTGCGAAGGAAGGGGTGTCCGGGGCCCGTTGCCGGGCCGGAAGCGGTACGAGGATGCCGGGCGTCCCCGGCAGCAGGGCGCCGCCGGGGCCAGGCGGCGGCAGCTGGTGCTGGATGCGGATGTGGTCGGTGGCGACCCAGGGGCGGGGAACGGCCGGGAGAGCTGTGCGGTCGTGGCCTGCCGTGGCCGTGTGGGTCTGCCGGGTGTCGTGCGTGCGGGCGGTCCGGTCGGTGTGCTGGGCGGACGGCGGAACGACGGCCGTGTGCGCGGCGGCGGGCGACGGACCGGACAGAGAGCGTGGCGGGGTTACGGCTCCGGCGGCCGCGACGGCCGCGGACGCGCCGCCGACGACGGCGAGCACGACGAGGAGGAACACGACCAGGGCCTGACGGGCCGCTGTCGCGCTCCCTCGGCGCGCCGTACGGTGTGCCGGGCTGTCCGGTCGCCCTCTCGGGGGTGCGTTCCCCGGGGGCGGCCCCGGGAGGGGGGTCACCTCGCCAGGCCGGGCAGGGCCGGTGCCATGGCGGCGTGCCGGAGCGCGGAGCTGAGGATCAGCCCCGCGCCACGGACCACGGTGGTGGCCGGGTCGTCGGCGAGCCGCACCGGAACCCCGAGGCGGACGGCGATCCGGTTGGTGATGTCGGGGCGCAGGGCACCGCCTCCGGCGAGCAACGGTCCCTTGCGCAGGGCTCCGAGGACCGCGCCGTGCCGGTCCTGCTGCCACATCTCCATGATCATGTCCAGCGCGGTGCGGACGACGGCGGTGGGCGGCTCGGCGGGTCCGAGGTCGCTGAGTCCGGTCTCGGCCTCGCGGGCATCCCGGACCATTCCGTCGACCAGGAGGGTGACCTCGGTCAGCTCGGCGCCGATGTCGACGACGAGCAGCGGGCCGCCGTCCTGCGGCCCGGCGTATGCGGCGGCGGCCCTGGCGCTGTTCAGCACGATGACGCTCGTCGGCCCGAGTGCGGCGAGGAGCTCCCGCGCCTCGGCGCGGTGTTCGGGCCCGGCGAGGACCGGGTGGCTGAGGACGATCAGGGTCTCGCTGCGGTCGGCGCCCAGTGCCGTGTCGGCGATGCGGCTGAGCATCCGGCCGCAGGACTCGGGGTCGACGATGCGCCCGCGCCGGACCGGACGGCCGTGACCGCGCCCACCCTCGGGATCGCCGGTGGACTCGGCGTCGGTGACGATGCCGAGTCCGGGGATCCAGGCGCGCGTGCGGGAACTGCCGAGGTCGAGGGCGAGTCCGCGGGTGACACCGCGGTATCCCTTGCGGACGGACCGGCCGTGTCGCAGTCCGTCGTGCGGAGAATGCATCATCCCTCATCCCCCGGCCTGCCGCAGCAGCCGTTCACACACTCGTCGGCTCGCCGATAGCGAGGCATGACCGAGCCCTCACTATGCAATAAGAAGGCAAAGAAAGCCACTCTCAGGCAAAATCCAAGGGCTCGGCGCGCCAGCCCGTCCGCCCTCGCGGACGGGCTGGCGCATATGAGCCCCTCACACCTCCGACGGCAGGAACTCGGCGATCAGTTCGGCGAACTCGTCCGGTGCGGCGATCCGCACGCCGAGGTCCTCCGCCTTGGTGCGCTTGGACCCGGCCTTCTCGCCGGCGACGAGCAGCGTGGTGCGCTTGGAGACGCTGGACGAGGACTTCCCGCCGGCCCGCTCGATCAGCTCGTTCATCTGGTTCCGGGAGAGCTTCTCCAGCGCTCCGGTCATGGCCCCGGTGACGACCACGGTCATTCCGTCCAGCGGCCGTTCGGCGGCCGTCTCGCCGTCCGCGATGGCGGCAGCCGCGTCCGTGTGTTCCTCGCCGGGCTCCGGCGGCGGCGTCGCGCCGGGCTCCACCATGGTGACTCCGGCGGCGACCAGCTTCTCGATCAGCGGGGCGAGCTCAACCAGCTCCGCGACCACCCCGGCGGCCTTCTCCTTGCCGATGCCGTCGACCTGCTGGAGCGTGTCGACGTCGGCGGCGCGGATCCGGTCCATGCTGGCGAAGTAGCGGGCAATACGCCGCGACATGGAACGCCCCGTGCCCCGGACGCCCAGGGCGCAGAAGACCCGGGAGAGCGGGCGGGTACGCGCCGTCTCGATGGCGGCCAGGAGGTTGTCGGTGCTCGTCTCGCCCATCCGCTCCAGGCCGAGCAGCTGCTCGCGTTCGAGCGTGAAGAGATCGGCGAAGTCGGTGACCAGCCCGGCATCGACGAGCTGGACGACACGGGTCGCGCCGAGGCCCTCGATGTCGAGCTGGTCGCGGCCCGCCGCATACGAGACGGAGGCGACGAGGCGGCAGTCGCGGCCCCGGACACAGCGCCAGCGCTGCTCGCTCGTGTCGATCTCGGAACCGCACTGCGGACACGTCTCGGGGAAGACGATGGGCTGCTCGTCGCCGGTCCGCAGATGGGCGACCGGCGCCTCGATGCGGGGGATGATGTCGCCGGCCTTGTAGACCATCACCCGGTCGCCCAGACGCAGATCGCGGCGGGTGATGTCGGCCGGGTTGTGCAGCGTGGCGTAACTCACAGTCGATCCGTCGATCTCGACGGGTTCCAGTACCGCGCGCGGGGCAATGATGCCGGTCCTGCCGACGTTCCACTCGACGCCGAGGAGCCGGGTGACCTTCTCGACGGCCGGGAGCTTGTACGCGATGGCCCAGCGCGGCGCCCGGGTGCCCGAACCGGCCTCGCGCTGGTCGGCCGCGAGATCGGCCTTGATCACGATGCCGTCGATACCGAACGGCAACGAGGCGCGCAGCGCGGCGATTTCCTCGACCCGGGCCTGCACCTCCTCGACCGTGGTGACGGTGCGCGGCGCCACATCCGTGTCGGCCGCGGTGTGCACGCCGAGCCCGGCCACGTACCTGAGGACTTCGCTGTGCGGGAGTCCGGCCAGCGTGTCGGTCAGCGCGCCGGACTCGGGCAGCGGCAGGGCGCCGTACGCGAAGAACGTCATCTCGACCGTGTAGGGGCGGTCCTTGGCGCGGAGGGTGCCCGCGGCGCCGTTCCTCGGGTTGGCGAAGGGGTCGCCGCCGTGCTCGGTGCGGGCCGTGTTGGCCTGTTCGAACTGCTCGTTCGTCATCAGGATCTCGCCGCGGACCTCTATCGTCACCGGCTCGCCGAGCTGTTCCGGAAGCCCGACGACGGTGCCGACCGCATGCGACACGTCCTCGCCCGCCGTGCCGTCGCCCCGGGTGATCAGGCGCTCCAGGCGGCCCGACCGGTAGCGGGCGGCGACCGCCAGCCCGTCGAGCTTGGGCTCCACACTCCACGCGGCGACCGGTCTGCCGATCCGGCGCTCCAGGGACGCCGTCCAAGTGGCGAACTGCTCGGCGGAGAACACGTTGTCCAGGGAGAGCATCGGCACCGTGTGCGGTACGTCCCCGCCCGCGGCGCCGCCGGCCACCTTGCCGGTCGGCGAGGCGGCCAGCACGTCCTGCGGGTGCTCCTCCTCATATGCGGCGATCCCGCGCACCAGCCGGTCGTACGCGTCGTCGTCGAGCGTGCTCTCGCCCGCGGCGTAGTACGCGGCGGCGGCCGCCGACGCTTCTTCGACCGCGGCGCCGTAGGAGGCGGCATCGGCGAGCACAACAGCTGAGTTCGTCATGGGCACCATCCTGCCGTCCACCACTGACAATGCCCCTCAGAGCCTCTCGGGCGACCTCTGATCGGGCGGAGGTCGCCCGACAGGCTCTCAGCCGGCCTCCGCCGCCGTCCCGTCCGCCCCGCCGGAATCATCGGCGCCGTCCGAAGTCAGCGGTACCTGCGGTCCGGAACACTCCCGCAGCCAGCGGCGCAGCACCTCGTGCACCTGCTCGGCCCCCACCAGCTCCGCACCGTCCGCACCCGGCCCCGCCGATCTGCGGGAGGTCACCGGCTCCGACATGGTGCGCGGGTGGAGCAGGAACGGCCGGGACTGCTCACCTCCCAGCCCGCCGTGGGAGCCGATCTGTTCCTCGAAGGCATGCACACAGCCCGTGGCGGGGTCGTACATCGAGTTGACCATCACATCGGCGACATGCGGGAAGGTGTCGGTGCGCCGCACCGCGTCCGCCGCGCCCGGCCCGAACGGCTCCAGCAGTCCTTCCCCGTCCGCCAGTTCCGACACCGGTGTCTGTGCGCCGCCACGCCCCAGCACCACCGATCCGTGCAGCTCACTGCGGACCAGCAGGAAGCCGATGCCGGGGTGGTTGGCGAGGGTGCTCAGCAGCGCGGGATGCCGGCGGTCGAGCTGTTCGCGGGTCGCGCGCCCGTCGATGTCGGGGAAGGAGATCAGGCCGAGGTTGCCGGATGCGAGGACGACCGGGCCGGACGGGGTCGCGGGGAGTTCCGCCTCGCCTTCCTCGACGGGCCGGTGCAAAGCGATCCGTACCGCGTCCCGCGCCTCCGAGCCGCTCTTCGTACGCTGCGCCCGCCGGGGTACGGGCAGCCCGCAGCCCGCCCGTACCAGGTCCTTGAGCGTCAGCCCGTACGCCCCGGCAAAGGTCTCCCCCGGGCTCTGTCCGTGGTCGGAGAGCAGCACGATCCGGTAGCGGCGAGGGGTATGTTCGGCGACCTTGACGATCAGGGCGAGGGAACGGTCCAGGCGCACGAGGACCTTGTCCGCGTCGCGGCTGTGGGGCCCGGAGTGGTGCGCCACTTCGTCGTACGCGACGAGGTCGGCGTAGACGGCGGTGCGTCCGGCGAACATGTCCCCGATGAGCGCCGCGACCACCACGTCGCGCTCGACGACGGTCGCGAAGGCACGGATGAAGGGGTAGAGCCCGCCGCGCTTGATCCGGGGTGCGTCCTTCCGGATCCGCGCCCGGGTCGACTGGCCGATCTCCCGGCCGACCTCGGCGACGAACGACAGGGCGGTACGGACGGCGTTCGCCGGGTCGGAGAAATACGCGAAGTAACCGGCCCGGGAGCGGCGCCCCTTGCCCCGCCGGGCAGCCATCGACAGGACGAGGGCGAGCTGGTCCGCGCCGCCGCTGAAGAGGTTTCCGCGGCTGGCGCCGTCGAGGGTGAGCAGCCCGCCGTCACGGGTGCGCACGATGGCGCGGCGCTGCAGTTCGAGGGCGCTCGCGGGTCTGCTGGAGACCATGACGTCGCCGGTCTCCTTCTCGTACCAGCGGAAGGCGGGGATGTCGAAGTTGCTGCCGTGCAGGATGCCCAGCTGGCTGGCGCCGGTCTGGCTGGACCAGTCGGTGCGCCACGGGGTGAGCCGGTGGCCCGACCCATCGGCGAGCCAGTTGGCGACGGTGGGCATCAGACCGCCCGCGGCGGCCCGCGCGAGAACGTCGTGGCCGACACCGTCGAGCTGGATGAAGACCGTGCCCGGCGGTCCGCTGCGGCCACCGTCCCCGCCGCTGCGACGGCGGCGCCGGTCGGCGAGGCGGGAGAGCCTGCGGCGGTAGGCGTTGTCGTCGCGGACGGCGAGTGCGGTGGAGGTCGCGGAGGCGACGGCGGACATCACGGCGGCGACGACGACCGCGGTCTCCGGGTTGACTGCGCCGCGCCCGTCCGGGATGAGCCGCAGGGCGACGAGCAGCAGCGAGCCGTTGAGGAAGAAGACCAGCATCCCGAGGACGAAGGCGGGCACGATGAGCAGCGCCCGCACGACGACCGGCCAGACCAGTGCGGAGAGCAGACCGAACGCGCCGGCGCCCCAGGCAGCGGTGAACGCGATCTTGGTGAAGCTGTCGCCGTTGTCCGACTGGAGCTGGAAGTCGGGCAGAATCCCGGCGAGTATCAGCATGGTGAGGGTCGAGACGCCCCACACCACGATCACTCGCATCAGGGCGCTGCCGGCCGTACGCCATCGCCCGTCACTCACGCCGTTCCCACCTCACACGTCGGCCCTGCCGTTCCGGACCCGACCCCAGCTTTTCACAGCAGGTTCGCACGGCACGGAGCCCGGGGCGGGCGCCGGTCAGCAGCCGTCGTATCCGGCGGTCGGCATGGAGAGCCTGCGGTGCACGCTCGCCTTCGTACGGGAGCTGTACGACGGCTCGTCGAAACCGGCGAACTCCAGGCGTACGCCTCGCCGCTCGCACTCCGCGGCGAACTCCGGCACCGAGGTGAGTGCCCGGGCGAGCACCCGGTCGTTGGGTGCCACGAAGAGGTCGACATCGCCGTCGTCGACATCCGCCCACAGAGCGTGGTGGTCGGGGCGCAGCCCGTAGAACCGCAACTGCCGCGTGACGACATAGCCCTTGTCCGCGGCCCAGCGGGCGCACAGGGCGTGCTGGCTGCGCGTGTCCACGAGGAACGGGTCGCTGTCGAGCTCCTCCAGCGGCGTGAGACTGGCGATGGCCGCCACCCGTACGTCCTCCATGGGCATTCCCCCCTGCTAGGCGTGCACGCGACCCTACCCCTCCGGCTCCCGCACAAAAAGGCGCATGTCAGGGCGGGAGGGGTACGTGCCGGCACGCACACGCGCCCCCGGCGCCGGGCGGGACCCGGGGCGGGGGCGCATGGAGGGGCAGGTCAGAGCGAGGTCATGACGTGCTTGATGCGCGTGTAGTCCTCGAATCCGTACGCGGAGAGGTCCTTGCCATAGCCCGACTGCTTGTAGCCGCCGTGCGGCATCTCGGCGACGAGCGCCATGTGCGTGTTGATCCAGACGCAGCCGAAATCGAGGTTCTTGGACATCCGCATCGCCCGTGCGTGGTCCTTGGTCCATACGGAGGAGGCGAGGGCGTAGTCGACGCCGTTCGCGTACTCCACGGCCTGGGCCTCGTCCGTGAACGACTGGACGGTCATGACGGGTCCGAAGGCCTCGTTCTGGACGATCTCGTCGTCCTGCCGCAGACCGGAGACGACCGTCGGGGCGTAGAAATAGCCCTTCTCGCCAACCCGGTGGCCGCCCGCCTCGACCCTGGCGTGGGCGGGGAGGCGGTCGATAAAGCCGCTGACCTGGGCGAGCTGACCCGCGTTGTTGAGCGGGAAGTAGACCACGTCCTCGTCGTCCGGCCGCCCGGTCCTGGTGTCGGCGGCGGCCTTGGCGAGGGCAGCGACGAACGCGTCGTGGACGGACTCCTGGACCAGGACGCGGGTCGCGGCGGTGCAGTCCTGGCCGGCGTTGAAGAAGCCGCCGACGATCAGGTCCTCGACCGCCTTCTCCAGGTCGGCGTCCTCGAAGACGACGGCCGGGGCCTTGCCACCGAGCTCGAGGTGAACGCGCTTGACGTCCTTGGCAGCGCTCTGCGCGACCTGGATGCCGGCCCGGACCGAACCGGTGATGGACGCCATCGCCGGGGTGGGGTGCTCCACCGTCATCCTGCCGGTCTCACGGTCGCCGCAGATGACGTTGAAGATGCCGCGGGGCAGCTCCAGCTCCTCCTCTACGCCGCCGATGATCTCGGCGATGACGTACCGGCTGCGGCGATTCGGGGCGCTGGCCGACCGCGATCTCGCGTCGACAGGAGCCCTGGCGGAGGTCTGGCTGGCGATCCAGGCAGCGGGGGCGCTGGGGCTGACGGACTGAGGGCGCCTCTGCGGTTCACCGGCCGGAGGCGTCCGCCCCCACCCACTCCGGCACTACGCTCAAGGGACCGGAACAGCGAGCTACGACGGACGGGAGACAGACGGTGCCGGTGGAAGTCACCTGGTGGGGTCATGCCACCTGCACCATCGCGGACTCCGGAGTCCGCGTCCTGACCGACCCCCTCTTCGTACGCCGCTTCGCGCATCTGCGCCGCCGCCGGGGTGCGCTGCCGGGCCCCGAGGCCACCGTCGCGGACGTCGTCCTCGTCTCCCATCTGCACTCCGACCACCTGCATCTGCCGTCGCTGGCCCGTCTCGCCCCCGGCACCCGGCTGATCGTGCCGGTGGGCGCCGTCCGTTCCGTGCCGGGGCTGCGGGTGCTGCGCAGCGCGCGCGGGCTGCGGATCACCGAGGTGGCCGCGGGGGACGAGGTGCGCGTCGGTGAGCTTCTGGTGCGGGCCGTCCCGGCGCGGCACGACGGCCGACGGCTCCCGGTGGGCCCGCACCGCTCCCCTGCCCTGGGCTATGTCGTCGAGGGCGAGGCCCGCACCTACTTCGCCGGAGACACCGGGCTGTTCGACGAAATGGCGGAGGCGGTCGGCCCGGTGGATGTGGCGCTGCTGCCGGTCGGCGGCTGGGGCCCGTATCTCGGCCACACTCATCTGGACGCGGGCCGGGCCGCGCAGGCGCTGGTCCGGCTGGCGCCGCGCTCGGCCGTGCCGGTGCACTACGGCACGTACTGGCCGATCGGAATGGACGGGGTCCGGCCGCACGAGTTCCACTCACCGGGTGACGAGTTCGTCCGGAAGGCGGCGCTGCTGGCGCCGGACGTGGCGGTGCACCAGCTGACCCACGGCGAGCACGTGCGGCCGGAGGCCGCCAGGTGATCTTGGAGGTCGTGAGACAGCTGCCCCCTGAGTCGACACAGCAGGCCGTCGGCTATCCGTCCCTGTTCCTGCTGGTGGCGCTGGGTGCACTGGTGCCGGTGGTGCCGACGGGCGCGCTGGTGAGTTCGGCGGCCGTGGTGGCGTTCCACCAGGCGGACCCGTTCGCGCTGCTGGTGGTGTTCGGGGTGGCGTCGGCGGCGGCGTTCCTCGGGGACATCTGTCTGTACTGGCTGGGGCAGCGCGGGGTGCGGTCGAAGAACGGCTCGAAGTGGCTGCGGGCGATCCGTGACCGGGCGGCGCCGGAACAGCTTGCGCAGGCTCAGCAAAAGCTGGACGAGCACGGTGCGGTGGTGCTGGTGCTGTCGCGGCTGGTGCCGGCCGGGCGGATTCCGGTGATGCTGGCGTGTCTGCTGGGGCGCATGCCGCTGCGGAGGTTCGCGCGTGGGGACATACCGGCCTGTCTGGCGTGGGCGGCGACCTATCAGCTGATCGGCATTCTGGGCGGTTCACTGTTCCCGAAGCCGTGGCAGGGCGTCGTGGCGGCGGTCGGGCTGACGCTGCTGATCAGTGGTTCTCCCGCGGTGTGGCGCAGGATGCGGGCCCGGTTCAGCCACTGATGCCCCGGGGCGCCCAGGGGATGTGCGGGGTGCGGTGCGTCTGCGGGGTGCGGTGCGTCTGCGGGGTGCGGGATGTCCGCGGGGCATGGGTCCCGTCCAGCAGCCGGGAGCCACCGATCGGCAGGTCCCACAGGTGTTCGCGCGGATGTCCGGCGCGCCGCCAGGCGGTACGGAGCCGGGTGAGGGGCTCGAGTACGGGCTCCGCGGAGAGCAGGAACGTCGCCCAGTGCATCGGCGCCATCGCGCGGGCGCCGAGATCCTCGTACGCCTGCACGGCCTCCTCCGGGTCGGTGTGCACGTCGCCGAGCCACCAGCGCGGTTCGTAGGCCCCGATCGGCAGCAGGGCCAGATCGATCCCGGGGTGGCGGCGGCCGATCTCCGTGAACCAGTGCCCGTAGCCGCTGTCCCCGGCGAAGTAGACCCGCTGCCCGTCGCCGCCGTCGATGGCGTGGACGACCCAGCCGCCCCACAGAGAGCGGCAGGTGTCGGTGAGGGTCCGCTTGGACCAGTGGTGGGAGGGCACGAAGTCGAAGCGGACGCCGCGCAGCACCGCCGACTCCCACCAGTCGAGCTCGGTGACGCAGGAGAAGCCGCGGCGACGGCACCACTGGCCGAGCCCCGCGGGGACGAACAGCGGGGTGTCGCGCGGCAGCCTGCGCAGGGTGGGGGCGTCGAGATGGTCGTAGTGGTTGTGGCTGATGACGACCGCGTCGACGGGCGGCAGGTCCTCCCAGCGGACACCGACGGGCGTGATCCTGGCGGGTGTGCCGAGGATGCGGCGGGACCAGACGGGGTCGGTGAGGATGGTCAGCCCGCCCGTGCGAATGATCCAGCTGGCATGCCCGGCCCAGGTGACGGAGGTCGTACCCGCGTCGGTGGCAGGCAGCGGTTCCGGGGCGTACGGCAGCCGGTGGATGCCGCGCAGCCCCTCCGCATTGGGCCGCATGGCGCGCTCACGGGCCAGTCTGGGCATGCCCCTGACACCCGGGAGCGGGGCGGTGAGCCGGTCGGCGAAGCCGGCGGGCCAGACCCGCACCTCACCGAGGGGGCGCGGCGGGACGATCTCGCCGCGGGGGGCCGAAGGCGCTGCCCCGGCATCGGAGCGGGGGGCCGAAGGCGCTGCCCCGGCATCGGAGCGGGGGGCCGAAGGCGCGGCCCCGGCATCGGAGCGCCCGGTCTGTTCCGTCATCGAAGTACTCCCGTCCCGGAAGGCGTCGTCGGTACGTCAGCGCTCACGTATGCCGGTGCGTCGTCGGCACATCGGCGCGTACGTCATCGGAGTTCGGTTCGTCATCGGAGTTCGTCGAGGGCTGTTCCGAAAATGCTCAGCGCTCGGGCGACATGCGGCAATTTCAGGGGCTCCACCGCAGTGAGGGACTCCATCTGCTGCTCCGGGCTTGATCCGAGCAGCGGTCCGGTGCCCAGCCGCACCCGCAGCGCGCCCAGTTCGTCCCCGAAGCGGTGGCCGCCGGGGGTGGGCGCGCCGAGGCGTTCGGTGAGGTACTCCTCCAGTTCCAGGGAGTCCGTGACGCCGCGGGTGGCCAGCCGGGCCCGGAGCGGCCCCAGGTCGGCGTAGAGGTGGCGGCCCGCCTGCGGGGGCCGGGCCAGCGCGCCCGCGGCGAGCACCGCCCGGTGGGCCGCGGCGGCGACCTGCGCGTGCAGCGCGGTGGCCCGGCGGACCCGGGCTGTGACGGCCTCCGGTTCGCTCAGCGCGTGGGCGGCCGCGGCGGCGACTGGGCCCGCGACGAGGGCGCCCAGGGCGGTGAGGATGTCGAGGGTACGGGCGTGCCGCACCGCCGCCCGTTCGGTGTCCGGGAATCTGGCGACCGCGACCGGCCAGGCGGACGGGGTCAGCGCCCCGGCAAGATCGCAGACGACGGTGACGTCGTCGGGGCACATCTCGGCCGGGCTGAGCAGGACCGTGTCGTGGGGGCGGTGGAGGGTGTCGCGCCAGGTCTCGTCGCTGACGATGTGCATCCCTTCGGCGACGGCTGCCTCGCACGCCTCGCGGACGAGTTCCGGTGGGGCGACGGTGGCGGTCGGGTCGTCGACGACGGAGATCAGCAGCAGCCGTGGACGGCCGCCTTCGGCACGCACCCTTCGTACGGTCTCCAGCAGTGCGTACGGGTCGGGCACGCCGCCGCACTCGGCGGGGGTCGGCACATGGTAGGCGGGCCGGCCGAGCAGCCGGGCCTGCGGGATCCAGGTGGCGGGACAGGGGCGCGGCGTGAGGACGTCACCTCCGTGCGCGGCGATCAGGGCGAGCAGCAGCGGCGAGGCGCCGGGGGCGGCGGCGACGCATTCCGGTCCGCCGCGCAGCCCGCGCCGGGTCCAGTAGGCGGCGGCCGCCTCGCGCAGGGGTTCGCCGCCACCGGTCGGTTCGGGCTCGCTGCGCCCTGCTGCCGCGGCGACCACACCGGCCAGCTCGGGCAGCACGGGCAGACCCGGATCGGGGGCGGGCGGCCCGTAGCGTACGGGCCCGCGATCCTCCCGAGGGGTCCACGGGACACGCCCGGCGTCCCCTTCCGGCCCGGCCCGCTCGGTCCGCTCCCGCGCCATCCCGGGTCTCCTTCACTGCCGCTCCGTCACCCTGTCCGGCTCCGGCTCGCCCTGCCTTGTGCCGTCACGCTCCCAGGGCCCTTTATACGGAGGTTTGAGCGACACCGCCCGCCCGGCAGAGTCGCCGGTGCGCCGCCCTCGGGTCACGACCGGACCGTCCGAGCAGGGGTTCGACCTCGGTGGGGAACCGAACCCGGTCCGCCACCCTGCCCGATGCCTGTGTGAGCCATCGCCTGCAGTTCCAGATATCAAGACACATATCTCACCATCCGACATCTCGGCGTACGTTTGGCGTATCGCTCAGCGCTTCGCATCACGCTCCGAGAAAGGACGCACAGCCATGCCGAAGGAGACCGCCGTCTACACCCACGGCCACCACGAATCGGTACTGCGCTCGCACCGCTGGCGCACTGCCGCCAACTCGGCGGCCTATCTGATCAGCGAACTCCGGCCCGGCATGGCGGTGCTGGACGTCGGCTGCGGACCCGGCACCATCACCGCGGATCTGGCGGCACTGGTCGCCCCCGGCAGGGTGACCGCCGTCGACACCACCCGCGAGATCCTGGACCAGGCCGCCGAGGTCGCCGGCGAACGCGGCCTGGACAACGTCGAGTTCACCACCGCCGATGTGCACTCCCTGGACTTCCCCGACGACTCCTTCGATGTGGTGCACGCCCACCAGGTGCTGCAGCACGTGGGCGACCCGGTCCAGGCTCTGCGCGAGATGAGGCGGGTCTGCCGTCCCGGCGGCATCGTCGCGGCCCGCGACAGCGACTACGCGGCGATGACCTGGTACCCGGACATGCCCGTCATGGACGCGTGGCAGGAGCTGTACGGACGAGTGGCCCGCGCCAACGGCGGTGAGCCGGACGCGGGCCGGCGACTGCTCTCCTGGGCGCGGCAGGCCGGCTTCACCGAGATCAGCCCGTCAGCCGCCACCTGGTGTTACGCCACGCCGGAGAACCGCGCCTGGTGGAGCGGCCTGTGGGCGGACCGCACGGTCGGCTCGATGTACGCGAAGCTGGCCGTGGACGGCGGCCACGCGACCGCCGGACAGCTGACCGACATCGCGGCGGCCTGGCGCACCTGGGGCGAGCAGGACGACGCATGGTTCATGGTCCCGCACGGCGAGGTGCTCTGCCGCGCCTGACACCGGCCAACGCCCGGCAGATGGAATCGATCACATGGGCCCGACCCGCCAACTACCCTTTTCCGCATGGAAATTCTGGGAACCACGCTGCGTATCTGCGTCGATGACCTGGAGGCCGCGGTGGCCTTCTACGAGGACCTCACGGCCAGTTCGGCGCTGCTCTTCGAGCGCGGCGGGGTCTCGGTCGCCGCGATCAGCTGCTTTCTGCTGATGAGCGGCCCCGAGTCGGAGCTTGAGATCCTGCGCAAGGTGACGGCGACGATCGCGGTGAAGAACGTCGACGACGCCCACGAGGCCCTTGTCCGGGTCGGCGCCCGGATCGTCGCGGGCCCGGTGCCGACTCCGGCCGGCCGGAACCTGATCGCCGTCCATCCGGACGGCTCGGTCTTCGAGTACGTCGACCGGAACCTGCCCGTCTGACCCGGCAGGTTCCGGCCGCGGCGCCCCCTACCGCGACTCCGCTCCCACGTGCGTCAGCACCTCGTCCGCCAGTTCGCGCGTGGGCCGCTCGCCGTCCAGGAGCACCGTCCCGGCCCGCAGCGTGTCGACCGCGGCCACACACTGCGCGATCTGCGCCCTGCACCACCGCCGGGCGGCCTCGTCGCGTACGGGGTCGTCCGGCGCGACGACCCGGACATCGATCCGTTGTTCCAGGACATGGGCGGGCACCTCGAGGAAGAAGTGATGGACTCTCACTCCAGCTGCTTCCAGGGCTCCGAAGATCTCGTCCGCGTACTGCGGATCAACGACCGTCATCGGGGCCAGGACGGGCCGCCCGTACTCCTCGACCAGCCCGATGGCCATCGAGGCAACTTGCCTTCGCCACAGCGGCAGATGCTGGAAGTTGCCCTTCGGCACCTCAACGATGTCCCGCAGGACGTAACCGATCTGCTCGGGATCGTAGACGAGGGCCTCGGGCCACCGCCGGTGCAGTTCGGCCACCAGTGTGGTCTTGCCGCTGCCGAACGCCCCGTTCACCCAGACGATCACGCGCCGCTCCCCTCCTCGGTGCTCCTGTTCAACTCTTTGGACGCATCCGGTAGTTGTACACATCGGGCAGTGGCTCGTCGGTGAGCGCCGACCACACCTCGTCGAGGATCTCCGCCCCCTCCCGAAGGTCCGCGACCTCGAAGCCCTCGTCGAAGACGGCACGGGCGGCGGCGCAGTCTCCCTCGGCCAGCAGGAGCCGGGCCTCCAGCAGGCGGAACCGGCCGCGCTGCTGGATCGCCGGGCGCAGCCCGGTCCAGACCGTCCGGGCGTCCTCGGTCCGCCCGGCCGCCAGCAGCGCCTCGATCGCCTCGCGGCCGAGAGCGGCGGTGGCCGCCGTCCAGACATCGCCGTCGTCCCGGGCCTCCGCGCACAGGTCACCGAACGCCTCGGTGTAGAGGTCGGCCGCCCGGTCGCGCTGGCCGCCCTCCTGGGCGGCGACGGCCAGGCAGCGCAGCAGCGGCCAGCGGGACGACGCGAGGGCGAGACCGCGTTCCCAGCTGCGGACCGCCTGGGCGCGGTCGCCGGCGTGCCACTGGGCGACGCCGAGGTGGTACTCGGCGAGAGGTTCGGCGGCTGCCGTCTCCAGCATGTCCCGCCAGTGCGCGGAGACCAGCGACGGTCCTGGCGGCGCCACGCGGCGCGGTTCGGGGAAACCGCCCCGGTCGAGCAGGTGCAGCCAGGGCGCCTGCTGCTCACCCAGGGTGGAATCGGCGAACGGCGTGCCGGGGAGCTTGTATCCGGCGCGCCGGACTTCGAGGGCGCCCCAGCCGGAGCCGGTGGCGAGGGACTCGCCGGGCTCGGTGTCGGCGTACGGGCGCCAGGCCGCGTACGCGGCATCGACGTCGGCCCGCGGCATCGCCTCGGCCAGCCGTTGTTCGGTCTCGGCACGAGCCGCGGTCCAGTCGGCGCCGTGCACGACCCGGGGGTCCGCGGACAGCGGACCGTAGGACTCCAGCCAGCTGAACTCGGCGCCTGGTTCGAGCGGAATGTGCTCCAGCTGGGTGCGGGCCAGTCCGGCCTGGATCTCCGCGTAGCCGACGGTGCCGGGTTCGGTGAGCCACTGCTGCCAGCGGCGTCCGCCGGGCCCGTTGCCCCAGACGAAGAGCTTGCGGCCACGCAGCAGGTCGGTGGAGGTCTGGACGAGGCCCTGGCCCTCGGCGTCGAGGGAGGCGATCCAGCGGCGGGCGCCGTCGGGCACTTCGTAGAAATAGTCGGCGGGGAAGTCGCTGAGCAGCGGGTACGTACGGTCGACGGAACCGGTCACCGGGACGGGAACCCGGGTCAGTGTCCGTTCGTAACCGAAGTGCCAGGCCTCGTCGGCAGGGGCCAGGATCCGGGTGCGCTCGCCTTCCGGGACGGCGATGTTGGACCACCAGTAGACGGGCGCGGTGTGCTCGTGCGGGTTGCGTATCCGTACGCCGACATGGAGGAAATCGGAGTCCTGCGGCAACCACAGATCCACCTGGAACGGGAGGTCGCGCAGTCGCTCCCACTCCCAGAGCCGGACCATCTCGCCGCCGTCGGGGGCAGCGACACGGGCGGCATGCACCGGGGCGCAGGACAGCGTGGTGTGCCCCGTGGCGCCGATGTTCCACTCGATGCCGCCGGAGAACCAGGCGCCGTTGAGTGCGAAGTCGGCGGGCTGCAGGACGGGGTTGGTGTAAAGCAGTTCGCGGCCGGTCGGCTTGTGGTGGAGGGAGTGGATCCGACCGCCGAGCCCGGGCAGGACGGTGGCCCGCAGCCGGTCGTTCTCGATGATGATCGCGTCCAGGCCGGTGGGCGTGCGCTCGCGCCCGTATCCGTCGAGGATGCGGACCGGCAGGACGGTGCCCAGTGGCTCGTAGCCGATCTGCCGTGCCATGTCACGCGGCAGTCCTGCGCGGGCCCGGTCGTCGACGACATGCATCTCGTCGAGCGGCCGCAGCGCCGGCAGCGGGTTCTCCGGGCCCAGCGGTGCGGCGGGCAGAGTCAGTACGGCACGTCGTACGGTCGTGGCCAAGGCAACCTCGCTCCCTCGCGCGGGCCGCCGCAGGTCCGGCCGCCCCCCGATGACCATGGAACACGCTGGAAGCCGCCCCGACCAGGGGCGCAGCCGTCAGACTTCGGCAAAAGCCGCCGCCAGCTGGTCGGCGAGCAGCGCTCCGGCGGTGCCGTCGGGGTCGAGATCGGTGTCGTACACCGTGACGTCGAGGCCGACACAGCGCGGCGAGCGGACGACGCCGCCCTCCAGCGCCCCGAGCCTCTGCACGATCCGCTGCTCGCGCAGTGCACCGGTCGGCTGGTAGCAGCCGGGAGCGGGCGGCCGCAGCCTGAGGTCGGACGGGGCGTCGACAACGGCAATATTCCGTATGCCGTTCATCCTCGCCGTCGTAGCCTTGATCATCGACGACTCATGCGATGAAGGCGGCAGGACACGATGGGCACCCAGCACACCTACCGAGTGATCGTGCGCGGCACCTTTGACGGCCTCACGGACGAGGCACGCGCCCGACTGCTGGCCGAGGTCGAGCAGCACGGCCTGGCGGCGATGCAGTTCACCGAGGAGGGTTCACTCACCTACGACGCGGTGCTCAAGCACTTCAGCTTCCGGTATGTGGTCGTGTCGGACGCCGAGGACGGCGAGGAGATGGCGTCGGCGATCGCCGAGGACCGGGCGGCGACGGCACTGGGGGAATACGGCTATGGCTTCCGCGAACTGCGCTCCACCGCAACGGACATGGACACCATGAAGATCAATTACAAGGGGCGGCGGGCAGCGGGCCCGGCGTGACGCCGCATCGAGAGCCCGCCGGCCCCTTCATGCCACTGCCCGACCTCTGACCGGCCGGATTCCTGACGAGGGGCGCCGCCGCCCGGGATGCTGCCGGCGACTGCGCCAACAGCGTCCGCACGGGCGGCGCCCCTCCGGGTTCAGCCCACGGGCAGGGTCAGGGCAGCGGTGTGGAGTTTGCCGTCGGTCCGGAACTGCAGGAACAGCCGCCAGTTGCCCGAGGTGGGCAGTTCGGCGTGGAAAGCCAGGTCGGGGCCACCGTGGTCACCGTTCACCTTGGTGGTCGGGTGAAGGTGGGCGAATGCGGCGTCGCCCTCGTGGAAGGCGGTCAGATGGGCGTAGGTCTCCAGGTAGGGCTGGAGATCGGTGACCGGTTCGCCGTCCTTGGACACGGTGACGGTCAGCGGGTGCGCCATGCCGGCCATCGGCTCGCCCTTGACGGTGACGGTGTAGCCGTCGACCTCGGCGCTGCCGGCCCCTGGGGGCAGCGGGGTCTTCGTGGTCGTCCCGGGGACGGTGACGCTGCGGCTCAGGACGAAGTCCTTGCCCTTCCCTGCGCCGGTGTCCGGGGTGAAGGAGGCGAACATGCGCCAGGAGCCGGGGGCGAGGGAGGTGAGGTCGGCGGTCCAGGTGCCGTCGGCGGCCATGACCGGGTGGATGTGCTGGAAGCCGGTCAGGTCCGAGCGGATGGCGTAGAAGTGCATCCGCTTGGTCTGGTCGACGGCGAAGTCGGTGACCGGCTTGCCGTCCGGGCCATTGACCGTGAACCGGTACGCGGCCCGCTTGCCGGAGGGCAGGGTCGCGTCGCGGGGGGTGAGGCGGTAGCCGTCCTTGTTGTCGGACAGGCCGTTGTCGGCGGCCATGTGGTCCATGCCGGGCATGTCACTCATCGAAGGCGACGCGCTGTGCGAAGGGGAATCCGAGGCCTTCGCGCCGTGATTCATGCCGGGCATGGCCGAGGAGTCGCCGGAGGAGCCGCACGCGGCCAGGGTCAGCGCGAGGGCCACGGCGGTGCCGGCCGCCGCGACGGCGCGGCGACGCATGGTGAATCGGGAAGAGGCGAACATGAGAGGGGGTCTTTCCGGGTGGGCGCACCACGCCGGTGGCGCGCGGGAAGGGCAGGACACGGGGCCGGTCCGGTCGGTGACCGGGTCCGGCGCGGTGCCTGTCACGTCCGCGCGACGCACACCTGGATGAGGAGATCCCGCCCACCGGCCGGCGGCCCGCGCCGCCGTGTCCAGCCGGTGGCCGCCCGCAATCCCGCCGGGAACCATGCGGCCGACAGTGCGACGGCGGCGTACAGGCCGGCCGTCGGCAGCGGGTTCCGCTTGTGCGCGGGGGTGGAGACGCACTGCACCCCGTGCATCCCCGAACTGTCACCGGCCCGGGCGGCCTGAGCACTCTGTGCGGTGGTCGGCGGCGCCGCCGAGGTCATCGTCGGAGCTGCGTGGCCGTCGTGCATGGGTGCGGTGACAGAGGGCATCGCACCGTGGCAGCCCTCGGCGGCGGTGGCCGGCGTGCCGTGCATGAGGAACAGACCGAGCAGGACGGCACAGACCGCGATGAGCCGGGCACTGCCCCGCTCGCTCGGTGGTCCGATGCCCACTACCGCTCCTTTGCTCCGCGTTGCTGCGCGTCTGTAGCCGCCGACCCGTACGACCATACCCCGGCCGGGTACCTGGGGCCCCTCGGCCCGTCGGATGCGGGCGATGAGTGCGTACCGTTCGTCGTCGACCGGCCCGCCCCAGGTGCTGCCGAGGTCAGGTGGCCCAGTGGTGGGCGAGGGCGGCGTGGGGGTCGCCGTGTTCGGCGGTGTGGTCGGTGTGCACGGTGGCGCCGACCAGTCGGGGGACGGCGTGGATGAGGGCGTGCTCGGCTGTGACGGCCAGGGCGTGAGCCTGGACCACGGTGAGGTGCGGGTCGACGACGATGTCGGCCTCCGCGCGCAACGCGTGGCCGACCCACCGCAGGCGGACCTGTCCGATGTCGCGGATGCCGTCCACGGCCCGCAAAGCGGTTTCGGCGGTGTCGACCAGGGCGGGGTCGACGGAGTCCATCAACCGCCGGTAGACCTCGCGGGCGGCTTGCCTCAGCACCATGAGGATGACCACGGTGATGAGCAGCCCGACGATCGGGTCGGCGGCCCGCCATCCGAGTGCCGCGCCGCCGGCGCCGAGGAGGACGGCGAGCGAGGTGAAGCCATCGGTGCGGGCGTGCAGTCCGTCGGCGACGAGGGCGGCGGAGCCGATCGTGCGGCCGGTGCGGATGCGGTAGCGGGCCACCCATTCGTTGCCGATGAAGCCGACCACCGCGGCGGCGGCGACCGCCCACAGCTGGGTGATGTCGCGTGGCCTGAGGAGCCGGTCGACCGCCTCGTACGCAGCCAGGGCGGAGGATGCGGCGATGGTGAGCACGATGGCGACGCCGGCCAGGTCCTCGGCGCGTCCGTAACCGTAGGTGTAACGGCGGTTCGCCGCACGGCGGCCCAGGACGAACGCGATGCCCAGAGGGATGGCGGTCAATGCGTCGGCGGCGTTGTGAATGGTGTCGCCCAGCAGCGCGACCGACCCCGACGCCACGACGACGACCGCCTGGATCACCGTGGTCGCCCCCAGGATGCCCAGGGACAGCCACAGGGTGCGCATCCCCTCCCTGGAGGTCTCCATCGCCGAGTCGACTTTGTCCATGACCTCGTGACTGTGCGGCGTGATCACATGGGAGACCTGGTGCCGAACCCGCGACCAGCGCGAACCGTCACGCTCGCGGCTCTGCGGGTACCCGTGGTCGTGCGCGTCCTCGTGACCGTGGTCATGCCCGTGCCCGGCACCCGGGCCGTCGTGAC
Source organism: Streptomyces sp. NPDC051286 (assembly GCF_044455345.1). Classification (NCBI taxonomy): domain Bacteria; kingdom Bacillati; phylum Actinomycetota; class Actinomycetes; order Kitasatosporales; family Streptomycetaceae; genus Streptomyces; species Streptomyces sp. NPDC051286. The sequence continues at coordinate 67,264 of NZ_JBITER010000006.1, forward strand.
CATGGTGATGCTGCTGGCTCACAGCGCGCTCGCTTTCGTCGGGCGGCGGGGTGGACGGAGATCCCACCCGTCTATTATGTGCGTATGAATGCACGCATGCATCTATCAACTGCGCAGGGTTCGCAGCCGCGAGACGTGGGCACTGAGCATTTCCTGGTCGCGGCCGAGGTCCTGGGCCTTCTGGCGGACCGCACCCGTCTGGCGCTGCTGCATGTCCTGGCAGCGAATGAAGCGGACGTCACCTCACTGGCGGAGGCCGTAGGAGCGGCCCGGCCGGCGGTCAGCCAGCATCTCGCCCGGTTGCGCATGTCCGGGCTGGTGACGACCCGCAAGGAGGGTCGGCGGGTGATCTACACGCTGCCCGACGGGCATCTGCGACGTGTGGTGGCCGAAGCCCTGGAGCTGGCGGATCACCGGCTGACCGGGCGTGCGCCCCACGCATGAGGCGCACGCCCGGCCAAGGGCTCAGAGCCTGTCGGGTGACCTTCGATCGCCCGATCAGAGGTCACCCGGACAGGCTCTCAGGCCACCGCCGGCGCCGGGACAGCGGTGGCAGGGTCGAGATGGCCGGTGCGGCGCAGTGCGATCAGGGCCGCCGCGCAACCACCGCCCACGGCGGCCAGCACCGCCCACGGCAGCCACGGTGTGCCGAGGCGGGCGGCGAGGTCGAACAGGGCTCCCACGCCCAGGTTCCCTGCGGCCACCGCGATCCCGGAGACGGTGCTGTACGCGCCGTAGTACGTGGCGACCAGCCGCTCGCCGGACAGCCGGACCAGGGTGTCCATCTCGAACGGGTACAGCAGCGCCGAGCCGACGGCCAGCAGGCACGCGCACAGCACCAGACCGGCCGTCCCGCCCCCGGCCGAAAGGCCGCCGGCCCGATGGTGGGGGCCGAGCAGCAGAGGCAGGAAGGCTGCACCCATCAGGACGAGGCCGGTCGCAATGGCTTTGGGGGCTTCGAAGCGTTTTCCGGCCCAGGCGGTGAGCCGCAGTTGTCCGGCGACGGAGGTCAGGGCGGAGACGGCGAAAATCACGCCCATGGCGGTGCCGCTGTTGTCACCGAAGAGAGTGCGGGCCTGCAGCGGCAGGGCGAGGTAGGTCTGGAAGGCCAGGAGGTAGGAGCCCGCCATCGCGGCGGAGAACAGGACAAAGGGCCGGTTGGTGGCGATGGTCCGCCAGTCCGCGGCGATACCGCGCAGCCCGCCCGCGCGCTCGGCGCCGGCGGCCGGACTGCACGGGGGCAGGGCGCGGGCCTGGACGACGGCAAGCAGTGCGAAGACCGCGGCCGCGACCGTACACATGAGGCGGAAGTCCCAGGCGAGCAGGGCAAGGCCCACGAGGGGGCCGAGCAGGATGCCGGCCTGGTAGAAGACGTTGAAGGCGGCGAAGGCCTCCACTCGGCGCTCGCCCGCTCCGGCGGCGAGGTAGGCGCGGACGGCAGGATTGAACAGGGCCCCGGCGAGCCCGGTGGCGGCGGACGCGACGACAAGCACCGGGAGGGTGTCGGCGAGGGCCAGCAGGGCGAATGCGCCGGTGCGCAGGCCGCAGCCGGTCAGGATGAGGGGCTTGTAGCCGATCCGGTCGGCGAGGGTGCCGCCGAGCCAGAACATCCCTTGCTGGGAGAGGTTGCGCACGCCGAGCACCAGGCCGACCGCCCAGGCGGCCAGGCCCAGGCCGTGGGCGAGGTGGTCGGCGAGGTAGGGCATCAGCATGTAGAAGCCGAGATTGATACCGAACTGATTGCACATCAGCAGCTGGAGACCGGGGTCGAAGGAGCGCACCCGCGCGCACAGTTGCTTCACCGGACACCCACCACGGTGCGCATGCCCGCGGGGACGGTGCGATCCAGCGGGTCGGTCACGCGGGCGCACCGCGTCCAGTGCCGCACGGTGTGTTCGGCCGGGTCGTCGATGGTGTCGGGTTCCTCCGGCGGAAGGTGGCCGAGCAACTGGTGCTCCTGGCACCAGGCGTCGTTGTAGATGGTTTCCAGGTAGCGGTGGGGTCCGTCGGGGAAGATCGCAGCGATGCGGGTGCCGGAGGGACAGGTGCGGGCCGCCCATCCGGCGACCCGGGCGACCGCGCCGACGCTCCAGCCGCCCGAGGCGTAGTGCCGACGGGCGAGTTGACGGCAGGCCCAGACCGCCTCGGCGGGGGCGACCCAGTGGACTTCGGTGAAAGCGCGGTAGTCGACGTTGCCCGGATGGATGCTGGAGCCCAGGCCGCGCATCAGGCGCGCGGCGGCAGGCTGCCCGAAGATCGTCGAGCCGGTCGCGTCGACGCCGATCAGCGCCAGATCGGGGAGGCTCTCCCGGAGCACGGCGCTGATCCCTGCTGAGTGGCCGCCCGTGCCTACCGAGGCGACGAGTACGTCGATGCGGCCGAGCTGAGCGATCAGTTCGGCGGCCAGAGGCCTGTACGCGGCGACGTTGTCGGGGTTGTGGTACTGGTCCGGGCACCACGCTCCCGGGTTCGCGCCGAGCAGCTCGGTGACCTGGTCGCGACGGGCCTGCTGCCAGCCGCCGGCCGGATGCGGGGCGGCCACCTGCCGCACCTCGGCGCCCAGTGTGGTGAGAAGGCGCAGCATCGCCGGTTCCATGCCGGGGTCGGTGACAACGGTGACCGGGTGGTCGTGGGTCAGACCGGCCAGGGCCAGGCCGAGCGCGAGGGTGCCGCTGGAGGACTCGATGATCGGGGCTCCGGGCTGGAGAACGCCACGGCGACGGGCTTCCCGGACCATGTGCAGGCCGGGCCGGTCCTTGATGCCTCCGGGGTTGGCTCCCTCCAGTTTGGCGAAGAAGCCCCGTCCGGCAGGCGCGAAAGGCTCACCCACCCACAGGACCGGGGTGTTGCCCACCAACTGGTGGGCGCCGCGGGCGACCTGCGGCGCGGGGGCGAGTGAGTTCGGGCAGAAGTTTTCGAGCAGGGGGACGTGCATGGTCGGTAACGCTCCTTGGTGCACACCGGAACAAGCGGGGTGTGCGGGGCAGACGGGTCACGGGCACGCGAGCACGCCTCCGGCCCCACCCGTGCCCGCGCGGGCACGGGCACGAAGAGAAGGCGTGCGGGCGCGGCCTACCGCCGCAGGACGCAGAGCCGGGTCAGAGTCGCCTGGCCGCCGGTACCGCCCCTCAAGGGTTCCGGACCCTCGCGATCGGACGGGCCTGACACCGAGCGGGGCGTGTACGTGAGAGGCGCCATGTCACCGGGATCGGTGATGGCGCGGTCCACAGGGGTACGAACCCGGTCCACGGCGTGGTCGACCACGTCCGCGTGGCCGCCACCGTGGCCGGGCGCCCGGTCCACGCTGTGCTCCGCCACGGCGTGCGAACAGCCGTCGACGGCCGCGTGCGTGGACAGAGTGGCGAACCCCGGCCCGTGCAGAGCACCAACGAGATGACAGCCGACCAGCAGGAGCAGGGCGAACAACAACGCTGCCCGCACCGGGTGCCCCACCGCCTTGCTGCTCATCCCCGGGATCATTACCTCAAAGTAGTCGATCCCTCACCGATAGTCACTTTTCGGCTTCGCCAACACCCCGTTCCCCCTTCCTTCGGCGGGCATGCCCCGGCACCTCTGAAAAGCGCCGGTCGGCCCCACGGCAGCATCGTCGATCGCGCCACCGACACCGGGGCTCATCGCACCAGAAGCGTCGGACACCCCCGCGAACAAGGCCCCCGACGAAACCCGCTAACAGCCGGAGGCCAACACACGAGCAAGCGCCGCCCCGCCTGCGATCCCCACGTCGGCCGGCCGCCCGGGAGACCCACACCCCCGGCCGCTGGGCCGGGGGCGGTCCAGGAAGCGCCGGAAGGGAGAACCGGTCTCATAGCCGGGGACGCCACCGGGCCACCGCCCGTACTCCGATCCTCACGCTGACGCCCCACACCCGCATCCTGGGACCGCACCGGCCAGAGGGCCATTACCCCGACCGCCCCCGAACTGCGGGCGGCAACCTGGGGCCGACACGAGACGCGGTACTCACGGTCACCGCGAACACGCGCCCCCGGACGGCGGCGTCGGGATCTTCTTCGGAAATCAGGGCACATTCTGCGTACAACCCTTGTGCCCCATGTGCTGTCAAACACGACGACGGACAAGGAACGGGCCCTTTCCGGATACCCCCCGCGCCCCCCGAGCAAGCCCGGCCCTTCGTGAGCCAAGGAGCCGCTCATGCGCAAGCACCGCTCGGCCGCCGTTGCCGCGGCATCGTTTCTTCTCGTGACGGGGGCGGCCATCGCCGCCGCCCCGTCCGCGTACGCCGGGACTCCCGGCGGCACCCACGCCAACGACCGCAACACCGACTTCAACGGCGACGGCTACGACGATGTGCTCGTCGGTGCTCCCGGTGCGGCCGTCGGCGGGCACAAGGGCGCGGGCATGGTCACCGTGCAGTACGGCGGGCCCAAGGGCATGGGCACCTCCAACGCCAGGGCCTTCAGCCAGAACACCTCGGGTGTGGCCGGCGCCGCCGAGGCCGGCGACGGTTTCGGCAAGACCCTGGCCACCGGCGACCTGGACGGCGACGGCTACGACGACGCGGTCGTCGGCATCCCTGGCGAGGACATCGGTAGCGTCTCCAACGCGGGTGGCGTCGTCGTCCTGTGGGGCACGCCGAAGGGGCTCAGCGGGTCGGTGAGCAACTGGCTGCAGGCCGAAAAGCCCACCGCAGGCGGCAAGTTCGGCGCCTCGCTCGCCGCGGCCCGGTTCTCCGACACCACCCCGGGCGATCTGCTGGCGGTCATGGACTCGGTCGGACTGACCATGTACCAGTTCGAACCAGCCACCGAGCCCAGCACGAAGAGTGCCGGCCCGCAGGCGCGGCAGCCCGTACAGAAGTCGCGTACGACGCTCTCCTCGCCGTCGAAGAAGGCACGCACCGGGTCCGCCGCCGAGGCGCCGGGCATCCGGCCCACGTCGATGACGACCGGCGACTACGACAACAACGGCTACGCCGACCTGGTCGTCTCCGGCACCAGCGTCGGCGGCGAGCCGGGGCACGGCTGGTCGTACATCCTCCCCGGCACCGCCTCCCATGACGAGCCGCTGCCGGTCACCGCGGTACGCGGCGGCCCGGTCGTCGCCTCCGGCGACATCAACGGCGACGGATACGACGACCTGGCCACCGGCGAGCCGCACAGCCCGGACGACGGCGGCGCGAGCATGACCGGCGGTATGGTCGGCGTCTACTACGGCAGCGCGGCCGGCCCCGCGGGCCGGGAGGGCCCCGGCACCCCGCCCGTCTGGTGGACCCAGAACTCTTCCGGCGTACCGGGATCGAACGAGCGGGGCGACGGCTTCGGCACCGACCTCTCCATCGGCGACACGAACAAGGACGGATTCGCGGACCTGGCGATCGGCATCTCCGGCGAGGACGTCGGCAGAGTCACGGACGCGGGTGCCTTCACCGTGCTGCGCGGCTCGGCCCGGGGGCTGACCGCCACCGGAGCGCTGTCGGTGACGCAGGGCACCGTGAAGGTCCCGGGCACGGTGGAGAAGGGCGACAAGTTCGGCGGCCAGGTCTCCTTCACCGACCCCAACGACGACGGACGCTTCGGTCTGCTCGTCTCGGCGCCCGGTGAGAACACGAACGACGGCTACGTCTGGGTCTTCTCCGCGGGCGCCGGCGGCTTGACGACCTCCGGCTCGTGGAACTACGGGGCGAGAGCTTTCGGCGGTCCGTCCCTGGACGCGCTGTACGGGGCGGCGATCGACGACTGACATGACGCGGGCGGGAGCTCGTCCCGCCCGCATCCGCTCCGACCGCCAGGGCCACCGCCCGGATCCGCCCACAGATGATCTCCACGGACCGCCGCCAGGTCGGCAGGGCCCTGTCGAACAGATGGCGGTCACGGGATATCTTGATATCAAGCAATGTTGCAGACGTGGAGCGGAGCACCCGGTGACTGACTCGACCATCATCTATACGCACACCGACGAGGCCCCGGCCCTGGCGACGTATTCGTTCTTGCCTGTGATCGAGGCGTACGCCTCGACGGCCGGGGTCACCGTGGAGAACCGCGACATCTCCCTGGCGGGGCGGATCATTGCCACCTTCCCGGAGCACCTCGACGAGAACCAGCGCATCGATGACGCTCTCGCCGAGCTCGGCGAGCTGGCCAAGACGCCCAGCGCCAACATCATCAAGCTGCCGAACATCTCGGCGTCGATCCCGCAGATGAAGGCGGCCATCGCCGAGCTGCAGCAGCAGGGCTACGCGCTGCCGGACTACCCGGACGACCCGCAGACGGACGAGGAGAAGGACGTCCGCGCGCGCTACGACAAGATCAAGGGCAGCGCGGTCAACCCGGTCCTGCGCGAGGGCAACTCCGACCGCCGTGCCCCCGCGTCGGTGAAGAACTACGCCAAGACGCACCCGCACCGCATGGGCGCCTGGACGGCCGACTCGAAGACGAACGTCGCGACGATGAACGCCGACGACTTCCGCTCCACCGAGAAGTCCGCCGTCATCGCCGAGCCCGGCTCCCTGCGGATCGAGCTCGCCGGTGACGACGGCACCACCACCGTCCTGCGCGAGTCGGTACCCGTGCTCGCGGGCGAGGTCGTCGACGCGTCCGTGATGCGGGCAGCGGCCCTGCACGAGTTCCTCAAGGCGCAGATCGCCCGCGCCAAGGCCGAGGGTGTGCTCTTCTCCGTGCACCTGAAGGCCACGATGATGAAGGTCTCCGACCCGATCGTCTTCGGCCACGTGGTGCGCGCCTTCTTCCCGAAGACGTTCGAGAAGTACGGCCAGGCACTGATCGCCGCCGGCCTGTCGCCGAACGACGGTCTCGGCACGATCCTGAACGGCCTGGACGGCGTGCCGCACCTTGGCGCCGAGATCAAGGCCTCCTTCGAGGCCGAGCTCGCCGAGGGTCCTGCCCTGGCGATGGTCGACTCCGATCGCGGCATCACCAACCTGCACGTGCCGAGCGATGTCATCGTCGACGCGTCCATGCCGGCCATGATCCGTACCTCCGGTCACATGTGGGGCCCGGACGGCAAGGAGGCCGACACCCTGGCCGTCCTGCCGGACAGCAGCTACTCGGGCGTCTACCAGGCCGTCATCGACGACTGCCGGGCGCACGGTGCGTTCGACCCGTCGACAATGGGTTCGGTGCCGAACGTCGGTCTGATGGCGCAGAAGGCCGAGGAGTACGGCAGCCACGACAAGACCTTCGAGATCGCCGCCCCGGGCACGGTCCGCGTCGTCGACGGTTCCGGCAACGTGGTGCTGGAGCAGACGGTCGCCGCCGGTGACATCTTCCGCATGTGCCAGACCAAGGACCTGCCGATCCAGGACTGGGTCAAGCTCGCCGTCACCCGGGCCCGCGCGACCGGCACCCCGGCCGTGTTCTGGCTGGACGAGGGCCGCGCGCACGACGCGACGCTCATCGCCAAGGTCAGGACGTACCTCGCCGACCACGACACCGAGGGTCTGCAGATCAAGATCCTGTCGCCGGTCGAGGCGACCGCGTTCTCACTGGAGCGCATCCGCCGGGGCGAGGACACCATCTCGGTCACCGGCAACGTGCTGCGTGACTACCTGACCGACCTGTTCCCGATCCTGGAGCTCGGCACGAGCGCCAAGATGCTCTCGGTCGTCCCGCTGATGAACGGCGGCGGCCTGTTCGAGACCGGCGCCGGTGGCTCCGCTCCCAAGCACGTCCAGCAGCTGGTCAAGGAGAACTACCTGCGCTGGGACAGCCTGGGTGAGTTCCTCGCGCTCGCGGTCAGCTTCGAGCACCTGGCGCAGACGACGGGCAACGCGCGCGCCCAGGTGCTCGCCGACACCCTCGACCGCGCCACCGGCACCTTCCTCAACGAGGACAAGTCGCCGAGCCGCAAGCTGGGTGGCATCGACAACCGCGGCAGCCACTTCTACCTGGCGATGTACTGGGCCCAGGAGCTGGCGAAGCAGACCGCCGACGCGCAGCTCGCGGAGGCGTTCGCCGGTCTCGCCAAGACGCTGACCGAGCAGGAGCAGACGATCGTCGACGAGCTCATCGCGGTGCAGGGCTCGCCGGTCGACATCGGCGGCTACTACCGTCCGGACGTCGCCAAGGCGTCGGCCGCCATGCGCCCGTCGGCGACGTTCAACGAGGCCATCGCTTCGCTGGGCTAGCCCACAGCAGTTCCCGGTCGCCGCGCAGCTCGCGGTGACCGTTCCGCCCCGGTCGCACGTGCGGCCGGGGCGGTCCCACATGCTTCCGGGTGGAACGATCCTGCAGTCCCCGACAGACCGGGGTTCGCTGAGCAGGCCCGGAACGCGGTGCCGGGATTGCACCCGGACGAACGCCACCAGCAGCGCCGACGGGTCGTGCACGAGGTTGAACAGGTCATCGAACCGGCGGCCGGGATGCCGTTTTCGAGAATCGCCATCAGGGGCGTACGGGCCCGGGTCAGCGCGGGAGTTCCGCGCGGCACAGCCGGATGAAGGCCGGACCGGCCGCCGCCCCTGCCGCGCACACCGCGGCGCCGGCGGCGGATCACGAGGTACACAGGAGGGCGGTCCGCATCGGGCGGACCGCCCTCCTGCCTCTTGACTACGCCTTGGCGGCTACCGCCGGATCACACCGCGGGCGATCCGTAGATGCCCATCTCGTAGACCGAGTAGCCCCAGGTCGTCTTCCGCTTGACGCCCTGCATTCGGACATACTGCACCGCACTGCTGGAGTTGATCTTGATTACGTCATTGCCGCAGCTGTCGGGGTTCTGGGTGGCTGCCTCGCTCCAGTTCGTCCCGTCCAGGGAGGTCTGGATCTGGTACTCCGTCGCGCAGGCGCCCTCCCAGGCGAGGGTTACCGCTGCGACCTTGGCGGGGGCGGCGAGCTTCACCTGGACCCACTCGTTGTCGCTGTAGCCGGATGCCCAACGGGTGCCGAGCTGACCGTCGTTGACGTACCGGGCCGAGAGCCGGTCGAGGTTCTGCTCGACGCTGGATGCGCTCGCCGTGCCCTTCAGTGCGAGGTTCTCCGAGCCGCCCGCGGCATCCCACAGCTGAAGCCGGATGTCCGCCTGGATGAGGAAGGAGTCGAGTACCCCGTCGCCGACCTTGGGCTGGGCCTTGCCCCAGGTGTTGCGCGCCGGATCGACCCGTACGGCCCGGGCCTGCTTCTGCAGAGCCTCGGAGTCGGCGAGCAGCGCCTCGGCCTTCTCCTTGTCACCGGCCTGCCGGGCCGCGAGCGCGTCCAGTGTCTTCCCCATCGACATGCCCCACAGCTGGGTGGCGTCCAGCCAGGGCTTGGCATCGGCGGCGAAGCCCTGCTCCACCGATCCGGCGCGGATGGCGGCGGGGGCGTCCTCGATTTCGCTCGCGTAGGTTCGCAGCGCCTTGACAGAACTGGTCCGGTCGCCCGCGTCCCATGCCTTCCAGAACTCGGCTACCCGGCCGGCGAGTTCGGGTGCCTGGGACTGCCAGGGGGTGGTGCCGAAGGTCGGGGCCAGGTGTTCCAGGTCGGCGAAGACGAGCAGCGCGTCGGTGGCCCGGCGGTCACCGCCCGCGAGGTAGGCCATGGCGCGCGCCCAGCTCGCCTTCGCGTCGTACGCCTTGTCGTTCCAGGTGAAGTCCGCGGCGCCGAAGACCGCGACCTTGCTGGCGTACGGCTGGTTCATCGGGTTGGCAACGATGCCGGAGAGGTGGCTGGACAGGCCCGCCTCGCGCTTGTCGTACGGGGCGAGCAGCAGTCGGCCGCTGGTGTTGCCGTAGTCGTTGACCGGGTAGTTGTCCCAGACGAAGACCTTGCGGCCGAAGAGCTTCGAGGCACCGTCGGCCTGCTCGTTGGTGATCGCGGGCGGTACAACGTCGGTACCGGTCCACATGACGACGACGGCCGGGTCCAGGGTGGCCCGCATCGTCTGCTTGTAGCTGGTGTCGGTCAGGTCGCCGTACTCGGTCGGCACCATCTGCAGCGGGCGGGCGCCCTCGTGAGTGGCGATGAAGTTCTGCTGGAGGTCGTTGAGCAGGTCGACCTGGGCCTTCGCGGCCGCGGTGCGTCCCGGCTGGCCGTACGTCGCCTGGTCGGCCGCGCAGTTCCACCTGGTGTAGCTGATGTCGTCCAGCGGGATGGAGAAGGACCGGGTGCCCAGATCGTAGAGGGCCTGGAGCTTGGCCTTGAGGGCCTTGCGGTCGTCGGAGTTGGAGTAGCAGATCGATCCGCCGGGTGAGACCGCGAACGTGAAGCGGACGTGGTTCGCGGTGGCCCGGTTCACCAGCTCGCCCAGTTCGGCGAGTTTGTCGGTGGGATAGAGTTCGCGCCACCTGTCGCGGTGGTAGGGGTCGTCCTTGGGCGCGTAGATGTAGGTGTTGGCCTTGACGTCGCCGTAGAAGTCCATCTGGTCCAGCCGCTCGGCATGCGTCCAGGGCTGACCGTAGAAGCCCTCGATCGTGCCGCGCAGCGGCATCGACGGGAAGTCACTGATCTGTGCGCCCGCCACCTGCCAGTCATCGCCCTGGCGTTGGAAGAGCTGGCGCAGCGTCTGCACCGCGTAGAACTGGCCCGTCGCGTCCGTGCCTCCGAGGGCGACCTGCTGGCGCGGGGCCTGTCCCGACACACGCAGGGCGTAACCCTCGGCGTGGTGGGCGACGGCGGTGTCACCCAGCGCGCTTGCGATGTCCGGGCGTTCGGCGGATCCAAGCCTGATGGTGAGCAAACCTGCTGCTCCCGAGGGGACTTCGCCGGGGGCGACGACATCGACGCGCGCGACGCCGTGCTTCTTCAGTTCGCGGATCAGCCGGTCACGGGCGGCCGCGTCCGTGTGGTCGTCCGCGACCACGAGCACCCGGCCCGTTACGGTCGCGTCGCGTCCGGCGCGGGAGATGGACTGCGGGGTGGGGGAAACCGGCGGCAGGGGGCCGGCGTCGGCCGAGGCCGCGTCCGGAAGCGGCTGGGCGCTGGCGGCCTGCGGCAGCACCCCGAGCACCATGGCGCTTGCTATTGCGAACATTCCTGCGGCGATCCTGCGTCTTGCCATGAAGATCTCCAAGTTGGTCTAGACCGCGACGGCCACAAAAGGTTACTGCTGAAACTCAGTTCACTGTCAACAGGTCCGACCTATTGGATTAGACCACTAGAGTCGCTACGTTTCGCTGGAGCCAACCACGGAGTCCAAGGCAAACATGATGAAGGGGAGAGCTCTGTGATCAACCGCAGGTCGGTCGTGGCATGCGGGGCCGCGGACACATCCGTGCCACTCACGATCCCGGCCGTACGCGATGCCGCGGCGGCGCCGGGGCACTGGCGGCCGGGCCCCGCCACCCGCATCGTCCTGGTGCCGGGCTCCGCCGGGCGGCTGCGCGACGAAGCCCGCACACTGGCGGCCGAGTTGGTCCAGGAGGGCCATCTGGACCGGCCGCCGCAGATCCCGGTGAAGCCACACCCCGCGCCTCACGAACTGGCCCTCCGGCTCGGCCGGGTGCCCGGTTCGGCGTCCCCCGAGGCGTATCAGGCCAGGTGTTCGGCGGAGAAGTACGCCTTGTCCGCGCGGAGTTTGACGGGTCGGCGCCGCCGTGGTCCCCGGCGGGACCGGACGGCGGGTATGCCGCGGGTGAGCGGCTTGAGGGCGAGGCTGTCGTGCATGTTCGCGCCGGACACGGCGACCGCGAGCGGGATGCCCTGGGCATCGGACAGCATGTGCAGCTTGCTGCCCTTCTTGCCGCGATCGACCGGGTTCGGCCCGGTCAGCGATCCCCCCTTTGGGCGCGACCGGAGGCCGCGTCGACGATCGCCGAGGTCCAGTCCACCTCGCCCCGGGCCCCGAGTTCGTCCAGCACCGCCCGGTGCAGCCGACGCCACAGACCGGCCTCGGTCCGTACCGTGAAGCGGCGATGCGCGGTGGCGGGCGAGGTGCCGAACGTCGGCGGCAGATGCCGCCAGGCACAGCCGCTGGTCAGCGCGTACACCACTGCCGTGAACACGGTCCGCTCGTCACACGGAGCGGTCCCACCACCTTGCGGACGAGCAGCGAACGACGGCAGCAACGGGGCGGCCAGCTCGCGGAGTTCATCAGGAACCAGACGCTTGGATAGATCAGCACCCACGACCGGCATCATGCCGCACGAACATCAAGTCACGTGAGACAACCTCTAAGCCTTGATTGGTGCGGCCGACCTGGCGGCCTGCTCGATCTTCGCGCAGTAGGCTGCACGGGCTTCCTCGTCGATCTGCTTCTCGTGTTCGGCGCGCAACCCGGTCCGGCCGTCGAGGCCCTCGCGCAGGATATCGGCGTGTCCGGCATGCCGGATGGACTCGCCGAGGACATGGACCATGATGGCGAACAGGTTCGTGTCGGCGTAAGGCTCCGGCCACCACGGCACGTGGCCGGGGGCGTCGAGGGGAAGCTCGTTGATCGTCGCGTCCGAGTGTTCCCACGTGCGCCGGTAGAACGCGATGATCTGATCGCGGGTCTCGTCCTCGGTCGCCCACAGATCGCTGCCGTTGGAGTCCTGCCACCGGGGCAGCGGTTCCGGGGAAGGGCGGTCGAAGACCTCGCCGAAGTACCTGGCCTCGACGGTGGCCACGTGTTTGACCAGGCCGAGGAGGTTGGTCCCGGTCGCTGTCAAAGGTCGGCGGGCGTCGTATTCGGACAAGCCGTCGAGTTTCCAGAGCAGCGCCTTGCGGTCCCGCCGCAGTCTCCCGTGCAGGTTGTCTTTCGCGAATTCGTCGATCATGCGGCATGAGCCTGCCATGGGCTGCTCGTGGTCTCAAGATCCCGTACGTGGTCCGCAACGACTGGCAGAGCCGAGGCCTGGTATTTCGGCAACGCGGGAAGCGTGCGTGCCAGGGCGTGGCCGCCCGATCAGAGGTCACCCGACAGGCTCTAAGGCATGGGGGGACCCCCTTCGCGTCGCCTCCCTCCTCCGCCTTGGATTCGAAGCCGCATGACGCCGCTCGCTGATCCACTCGCTATCGTGCACCAGGCCGTAAGCCGATGTCGTAGCCGTACCCGCTCCGTTCCGTGCCGAGTAGCGCCTCACGATCCTCTCGATACGCCCCGGTCCCGGCCCCCGAGTACAGTGCGACCGCCGGTGAGCTGCGAATATGGCGCGGGGCTGCCACCTCCGGACAGCTCCGCCGCCTGAGCAGCCGACCGATTCGGAGCAGCACATGACCGCGCCACTCACCGTCGCCGTCGCCCAGCCCGCCTGTGAGTACCTCGACGTCTCCGCGAACGCCGCGGCCCATGCCGAGGCGATCAAGGACGCGGGGGCCCGGCTGGTCGTCTTCCCGGAGCTGTCACTGACGGGCTACGACCTCGCCGCCCCGGCCGTCTCGCCCGACGACACCCGTCTCCGGCCGATCATCGCCGCCTGCCGCTCCACCGGAGCGACGGCCCTGGTCGGGGCCCCGGTACGCGAGGCGGACGGGCGTGAGTACATCGCCGTGCTGGCCGTCACGGGAGAGGGCGTTCGGGTCGTCTACCGGAAGATGTGGCTGCACGGCGAGGAGTCCGACCGATTCGCCCCGGGCGAGAAGCCGGAGGTCCTGGTGATCGACGGCGTGCGGCTGGGTCTTGCGGTGTGTTACGACGCGGCCGTCCCGGAACACGCCGCCGAGACCGCCGCGCTCGGTATCGACGCGTATGTGGCCGGCACGCTCTACGGTGCGGGTCCCGAGTCGGCGGCCCGGCGCGACGGGCACATGAGGGAGCGGGCGCTCGCTCACGGGGTGTGGGTGGTGCTGGCCACCTCGGCGGGGGCCAGCGGTACGTATCCGGAGACGTCCGGTGGTTCGGGGGTATGGGGTCCGGACGGAGCCGTGGTGGTGCAGGCCGGGCCGGCGGCCGGCGCCCTGGTGTCCGCGAGAATCGGGGGAACCGTGCCTGCCTGAGGCGTATCCGGCGGATCAGGGAGGACAGGGCCCAGGCCTTTCTTTCGGATCAAAGGCCTGGGGCGAGCATCTCCGCCGTGATCGCCCACCGTTCGTGGTCCCGCCATGCCCCGTCGATGAAGAGGAAATCCGGCGAGAAGCCTTCGAGCCGGAATCCGGCCCGGCGCACGAGGGCGATCGAGCCCTTGTTGCCGGGCTGGATGTTCGCTTCCAGACGGTGCAGGCCGAGCGGTCCGAAGGCGTACCGCAGTACCAGAACGAGCCCTTCGCTCATCAGGCCGCGCCCCGAGGCGTGGGCGAACGCCCCGTATCCCAGGGCGCCGCAGCGGAACGCACCGCCGACGATGTTGTTGATGTTGATGAAGCCGGCGAGGGGACCGCTCCCGGCACCGTCGACGGCTGTGCACTCGCAGACGAGGAAGCCCGCCTTTGCGGGGTCCTCGATCAGCCGGCCCGCGTAAGCGGCGTACGCGCGCGCGTCGTCGGGCGGGAACAGCCACGGGTGGTGCAGGTCGCCGCTCTCCTTGACCCGGCTGGTGAACTCCTCGGCGTCCGCGGGGGTGAAGGGGCGGATCCCCACGCGCGGGCCCTCGGCCAGGTAGACGTTGTCAGACATCCGGACAGCGTAGACAGCGTGCCGGGCTCACCTGGGACGGCGGCGGAACAGATAGCCGCCGCAGACCATGCCGGCCGCGAACATCGCGAGCAGCACCACGTACAGGGGCAGCGTCACCAACGGGATCAGCAGACGGATGGTGACCTCACCGGTGTTCTCGGCGATGAAGACGACCGACAGAACCGCGATGACGAGGACAACGATGCGGGACGGTGAGAACGGTCCGACGCTGCCCCTGCCACCGCTCGATACGTCCTTCGGGCTCATGGCTGGGCCCCTTCCCTGGTCCTGATACGCCACCGCCCCCCGACTCCAGGATGCTCCCATCCCGCGCCCGGGGGGCAGTGGCGTGCGGCCGTACAGGTGACGGCCCGTTCCGGGTCGGTTCACCCGTCCTGCGGCCACGGGCAGCTCCAGCACGCCGGTGATCCGTGGGCTGCTGACAACGGTGACCGGTTTGATGCTGCGACTGCCGGCCTACGCGCTGTCGCCGGCCGCGATCACGCATTCGAGCCGGTGCCGCGCCACGTACCGTGCACGATGCCCGGCAGCTGCACGCTGAACGGCCGGGTGACGTCGGGCACCCGCACCGTTGGGACCCAGTGTTCAGATCAGCGCGGGCACCTCGACCGTGAGCGTGCCCGGACCGCCGTCCTCCGGCGCGTCCAGCACCGCGGGCAGGCCGAGCGGAATCGTCAGCGCCGTCGGGCCGTGGCCGAAGCCCAGCTCCTCGACGACGGGCACGCCCAGCCCGCCGAGCCGGTCGGCCAGGACCGCACGCACCTCCTCGTACGGTTCGCAGCCCTGCCAGGAGCCGCAGGCGACCCCGGATATCCCGGACAGCGCCCCGGCCCGCAGCAGTTGAGTGAAGATGCGGTCGAGGCGGTACGGATCCTCCGTCGTGTCCTCGATCATCAGCAGCCCACCGCGGGCGGACGTCCGGGCCTGCGGGGTGCCGATGTCGGCGGCGAGCAGGCTCACGCAGCCGCCGTACGTGATGCCGCTGCCCCGGCCGGGCACCAGCACCCCGGCCGTGCGAAGGCCCAGGGTCCGTACCGACTCCGGCTCGAACAGGGTGGCCCGCAGCGACTCCTGGGTGTCCGGGTCCTTGAGGAAGGTCTCCGCGGCGACCATCGGTCCGTGCAGCGTCGAGAGCCCCACGCGCTGGGCGAACGCCTCGTGCAGCACGGTGATGTCGCTGAAGCCGACGAACACCTTGGGCCCGGCCGCGCGCATCGCCGCCCAGTCGACCAGGTCGACCATGCGGTGCGCCCCGTATCCGCCGCGGGCGCACAGCACCGCGTCGAAAGACGGGTCGCACCAGGCCTGCTGAAGGTCGCGGGCGCGCGCCTCGTCCGTACCGGCGAGATAGCCCAACTCCGGGTGCACATCACGGACATGGGGCATCTCCACGGGCTCCAGGCCCCAGCCGCGCAGCACGTCCAGACCCGCCTCGAGGCGGTCGCCCGGCACCGGTCCGCTGGGCGACACGACGGCGACCCTGGCACCCGGTCGCAGGCGGGCGGGGCGGGTCAGCGGAGTCAGCGTCACTTCTTCAGCTCCAGTTGTGGTATGTCGGGGCGGTCGATGCCGAAAGTCTGGGTGTAGAGGGAGAGTTCGGCCTCCAGTGCGGCGATCAGGGTGTCGGCTCGCCGGAATCCATGGCTCTCCCCCTCGAACGCGAGATACGCGTGCGGGATGCCGCGCCCTTCGATGGCGGTCAGGAACCGCTCGCACTGGACCGGTGGGCAGATCACGTCGTCCAGCCCCTGGAGCAGCAGGAACGGTGTGGTCAGCCGGTCTGCTCGGTTGATCGGCGACCGCGCGCGGTAGCGGTCCGGGACATCGGCGAGCGGGCCGATCAGGGACTCCAGATACTGCGACTCGAAGTCATGGGTCTCGTCGGTGCCCCAGCCGGTCAGGTCGAGGATCGGATAGCTGACGGTGCCGCAGGCGTAGACGTCGGTGCTGGTCAGCGACGCGGCGGTGGTCCAGCCGCCGGCGCTGCCGCCGCGGATGGCGAGCCGGTCCGGGTCGGCGGTGCCCTCGGCTGCCAGCGCCCGGGCGACGGCGGCGCAGTCCTCCACGTCGACGATGCCCCACTGTTCGCGCAGCCGGTTGCGGTAGGCCCTGCCGTAACCGGTGGAGCCGCCGTAGTTGACCTCGGCGACGCCGATGCCGCGCGAGGTGAAGTAGGCGATCTCCAGGTCGAGGACGAGCGCGGCATGCCCGGTGGGGCCACCGTGCGCCCACACGACGTAGGGCGGCAACTCGCCTTCGTGACCGTCCCGTTCGGGGTTGCGGGGCGGATAGATGTGGGCGTGGATGTCACGGCCTTCGGGCCCGGCGAAGGTGCGGTTCTGCGGTGCGGGGTAGTACGCGGGGTCGACCGCGTCGCGGTGCTGCGCGCCGATGATCCGGGTGCGACCCGTCGCGGTGTCCAGCTCCACCACCTCGTACGCGCTCTGCGGACTCGCGGCGACACCGACGACCCGGCTGCCGTGAACGGTGAGCGTCTCGACCCACTCGGTCCAGGGCCCGGCGGTGTCGGCGAGTTCGCCGGTCTCCGGGTCGAGGATGCCGAGGGTGGTGGTGCCCTTGCCGTGGATGGTGGCGATCAGTCCGTTCTCCAGCGGGCGGAACCAGCTGAGCCCGATCTTCCAGAGCGGCCCGGCGAACTCCTGCTTCCTCGTGCAGAGCGCCACCGCGCCCCGGTGCGGATCGGCGCGGTACAGGTTCCACCAGCCGCTGCGGTCGCTCGCGAAGAGGAGCTGTCCGTCGGTGGTCCATTCGATCTGCGGTACCGATTCTCCGGGTCCGCCGCCGAATTTCCAGGAGTTGCGGAACGTGCCGTCGTCGGCGACGTCGGCGAGCATCACCTCGGTGCCGTCCCACGGCATCCGCGGGTGGTCCCAGGCGATCCACGCGACGCGCCGCCCGTCGGGCGACAGCTTCGGCCCGGTCACGAAGCGGTGCCGGCCGTCGGAGAGTTCGCGTACCGCGCCGCGGTCGTCGGCCGCTGATCCGTCCAGCGGTACGGCGGCGATCACCCGGCGCACATCGGTGGGCGCCTCGCCGGTGAACTCCTCCAGGACGCACCACACTTCGCCCCGATCGCCCCGGTCGAGGTGCAGCTGCGGATCGACCCAGCGCAGTCCGCCGCCGACGGCCGAGACCGGGGTGAGCGGCCATGGTTCGTCGGGCCCGTCGGGCGCGTACGCGTACAGCCGCTGGTCGATGAAGTTCACGAAGACGATCAGCGGTCCGGCATCAACGCGCCCGGCACCGGCCCAGGGCAGTCCGCCGTACTCGATGACGCGGCTGCGTACGTTCCACGGAACGGGCAGCACGGTTTCGGTGGTCCCGTCCGCCCGGCGGCGGACCAGGGCGCGGCGGCCCGCCTCGGCCGGGCGCGGCTCCGTCCACCACATCTCGTCGCCGACCGCGCCGACGTACTCCGGGCGGCCGTCGTGCGAGGCGGCCAGCCGTGCGTCGATCGGCGACGGCCATGCTCCGTAGGCCTCTGTGGACACCATGTTCAATCCCCCCGTGCGGGTCAGGCCGTGCGCAGATAGTGGTCGAGTACGCGGACGCCGAAGTGCAGTGCCTCGACGGGCACGCGTTCGTCGACGCCGTGGAAGAGCGCCTGGTAGTCGAAGCCGACCGGGAGCTTCAGCGGTGAGAAGCCGTAGCCGGTGATGCCGAGCCGGGAGAACTGTTTGGCGTCCGTGCCGCCGGACATGCAGTACGGCACGACATGGCCGTCCGGGTCGAAGCGTTCGACGGCGGCGCGCAGCTTCGCGTACGTCGGTGAGTCGACCGGCGCCTGCAGTGCGACCTCGCGGTGGTGGAACTCCCAGTCGACGCCCGGTCCGGTCAGCCGGTCCAAGGTGGCGCGGAACTCGTCCTCGCCACCGGGCACCGTCCGGCCGTCGATGTAGGCGAGGGCACGGCCGGGGATCACGTTGACCTTGTACCCGGCTTCGAGCATCGTCGGGTTGGAGCTGTTCCTGACGGTCGGTTCGACCAGGGCCGCGGCCGGTCCGAGCTTTCCGAGCAGTTCGTCCACGTCGAACCCGGGGGCGTCGACATCTGCGCGGATGCCGTGCAGGGCGGCGATCTCGGTGAGGGCGGCCCGGACGGTCGGGGTGAGCCGTACCGGCCATTCGTGCGCGCCGATCCGGGCGACGGCCGCGGCGAGTGCGGTGACCGCGTTCGCCCTGTTGACCTTAGAGCCGTGCCCGGCCTTGCCGTGGGCGGTGAGCTTCAGCCATCCGGTCCCGCGCTCACCGGCGGCGATGGGGTAGAGCGACATCCCCGGTCCGGCGTGGAAGGTGAAGGCGCCGGATTCACTGATGCCCTCCGTGCACCCTTCGAAGAGTTCGGGGTGCCGGTCGGCGAGGAAGCCGGAGCCGTCCTCCGCGCTGGCCTCCTCGTCGGCGGTGTACGCGATCACGATGTCCCGGCGCGGCCGGATACCGGCCCGGGCCCAGGCCCGGACGACGGCGAGGACCATGGCGTCCATGTTCTTCATGTCGATGGCGCCGCGGCCCCAGACGACACCGTCGCGGACCTCCCCGGAGAAGGGGTGCACGGTCCAGTCGTCGGCCTCGGCGGGCACGACGTCGAGATGCCCGTGGACGAGGAGCGCGTCGGCGGACGGATCGGTGCCCTCGATCCTGGCGACCACGTTGGTGCGGCCCGGGGTGCGTTCGAGCAGTTGGGGTGCCAGTCCCGCGGCGGCCAGCCGTTCGGCGACGTACTCGGCGGCCGGGCGCTCCCGGCAGTCGCCGCCGCCCCGGTTGGTCGTGTCGATCCGGATCAGTTCGGACGTGAACGTCACGGATTCGTCGAGTGCCAGGCCGTCGACGGAGTCCTGGGGGGTGGTCGCCTCAGCCATACTGTTCCTCCACGGCGGACGACACGATCGTCGTCACCGCCTTGAACGTGCGAATACCTTCGTACATCGTCGCGCTGGTGTAGGCGACGCGCCGCTCACCACTGGGCACCACGCCGGGAACCACGGTGGCCGCTGTGGCCAGATGCTCGGCATCGAACTCCAGCTCCACCGTGAACGGGCCGCCCCGCACCGGTTCGACGCGCCCGGCGAGCGAGGTGGCCTCCTTGGCGGCCGCGCGGATATCGGCCGCGGTACGAGCGGGGGTCCGGCATACCGCGGCGTACCTCGACACATAGTCCTTCACCGCGACCTTGCGGGCGGCGGGGGCGTATCCGTCGGCGTCCACGCAGGTCAGGTCGTCGCCGGTGACGAGGACGACGGGCACGCCGTACTCCGCGGCGACATGCGCGTTGAGCAGTCCCTCGCTGGCGCGGACCCCGTTCAGCCAGACGCCGGTGATGGAGTTGGCCAGGTACGTGTGGGCGAGCACACCCTCCGAACCGGCTCCCGTGTGGTAGCCGACGAAGGCGATCGCGTCGACGTCACCGTGCTGGATGCCCTCCACCATGCTGAGGGACTTGTGCCTCCCGGTGAGCATCTGAACCCGCTCGTCGAGCCGTTCCAGCAGCAGGTTGCGCATGGACCAGTGGGCCTCGTTGATCAGCACCTCGTCGGCGCCCCCGTCGTAGAAGCCGAGGGCCGCCGCGTTCACATCGGCGGTGAACATCGATCGGCAGCGCTCCCACTGCGGCGTCCCGGGCAGCACATCGGCCGGCCAGGTCACGCCCGTGGCGCCTTCCATGTCCGCGCTGATGAGGATCTTCACGATGTATCGGTCCTCTCGCAGGTCGGCAGGCATGCGCTCCGGCCGTGACAGCGGTTGCCGTCCCCGGACCCGGAGGAACGCCCGACAGGCTCCCGAAGCGGCCGTTCGCGAAGGGAGATCTTCATGCGGCAACACCGTACGCGGCGACGGAGCCCCAGGCCAGAGGCGTTGTCAGCTCCAGAGGTCCAGTCCACTGCCGGGTCAGTCTGACGGCCGGTCGGCGCGGGGACCCCGATGCCGGGTCTTGAACGTTCCGGATCCCGTACCCGGGCCCCGGTCGGCACGCCGTGGCCCGTCCATGGGTCACGCGGTGGTCCCCCGGGTCACGCCGTGGTGATGGGCCGCCGCCGGCGGGACGGGGAACGACGCACTCAGCGTTTCCGGGCCCGGCCGGTCGCGCGCGGCCCGGGGTGCAGTGGGGTGACATCGGCCGACCGTCCGGGGGAAGACGGCTCACGGCCGCATGCCGACCGGCAGAGTCGCCCCCGGAGGTGGTACGCCCGCGCGCCACCACGCAGAACGCGGCGAAGGGACGCGGCGTCAGTCCTCGTGACCGAGCTGCAGGTCACGTTCGGTGCGTCCGCCGCCCGCGACCTGGAGGACAGTGGCCACCGGCGGGTACCCCGCCGCGATGACGGTGTACTCGCCGGTCGACAGGTCCACGAAGCGGAAGGCGCCGTCGGGCCCGGTCGTCAGGGTGTCGACCACATTGCCCGCCGCGTCCAGGAGCGTGACCCGGGCGTCCTCGACGAGCCGTCCGCCGCTTGCCCGTACGACGCCGCGCAGCACCGCTCCGCCGGCCAGTTCGATGTCCTGCCGGGTCTCCCTGGCCGCTTGCACACTGACCGGCAGCGCGGCGGGCCGGAAGGCGGGAGCGCTGGCGGCGAGGGTGTATTCGCCGGCCACCAACTCCGAAATCACATAGCCGCCTTCACGGCCGCTGCGGGTGGACGCGACGACTTCGCCGCGCACATCGGTGAGCGTGACGGCGGCGTCCCGCACCGGGATCCCATCGGCCGTGACGACGGTCCCGGCAAGTCGGCCCGCACCGCCGAGCACCACGTCGAGCTCGACGGGCCGCTCGCCGACGGTGACGCTGACGGCCTGCGGCTGGTGCCCTCCGGCCGCCGCGATGAGGACGTACGAACCGGAGCCGGGCACGCTCAGCGCGTACCGCCCGTCGTCGCCGCTCGCGCCGCGGCCGACCTGCTTCCCCTGGATGTCGATCAGGGTGAGGGCGGCGCGTGGGACCTTCGTACCGTCGGGGTGCTGGACGCAGCCGCACACCGGGACGCCCGACAGGTGGACGGGCGGTGGAGGGGCCTGGGTGGTGCGGGCGGCCGGGATGGGGGTGGCGGACTCGGCGGCTGCGGATTCGGGGCTGTGGTGGGACACCAGCGGTTTCTCCTTGAGGAAGAAGGCGATGACGAGGCCGAGTGCGAGCACCGGCACGAGGTAGAGGAAGATCCGCGGCATCGCGTCGGCGTACGCCTGGATGTAGCTGTCGCGGAGGGCCGGCTCCATGGCGTGGACCAGCTGCGGGGTGATCGACTCGGGGTCGGGGAGGTCGGCGCCGGAGGGGAGGCGGACGGCGAGGGCGTCGGCGAGACGGCCCGCGAAGAGCGTTCCGAAGACGGCGGCGCCGACGCTGCCGCCGATCTGCCGGAAGTAGTTGTTCGCGCTGGTGGCGGTGCCGAGGTCGGCGGGTGGTACGGAGTTCTGCACGGCAAGGACGAGCACCGGCATGATCAGGCCGATCCCGATGCCCAGGACGGCCTGGGCGATGCTGTATTCGAGGCGTGGGGTGTCGGTTTCGAGGTGGGAGAGCAGCCACATGCCGACGACCGAGATCGCACTCCCGGCGATCGGGTAGACGCGGTAGCGGCCGGTACGGGAGATCAGCTGGCCGGAGACGACGGACGCGCCGACGATGCCGCCCATCATCGGCAGCATCAGCAGCCCGGATTCGGTGGCGGTGGCGCCGTCGACCATCTGCAGGAACGTCGGCAGATAGCTGGCGGCGCCGAACAGTGCGACGCCGACGACCGCGCCGACGAGCGCGGTCACATTGAAGATCGAGTCGCGGAACAGCCTCAGCGGGATCACCGGTTCGGGCGCGCGACGCTCGACGACCAGGAAGAGCAGAGCCGTTCCGGCGGCCCCGGCGGCCAGCCCGAGGATGGTGCGCGAGCCCCACGCGTACTCCGTACCGCCCCAACTGGTCAGCAGCACCACGCAGGTGGAGGCGGCGGCCAGCAGCAGCGCGCCGAGCACATCGAGCCGGGGCCGGACGTCGGGTTTGGGGAGTTTCAGCACGACGGTGATGACGGCCAGTGTGACCAGTCCGAACGGGACGTTGATGTAGAAGCACCAGCGCCAGGAAGCATGGTCGGTGAAGAACCCGCCGAGCAGCGGTCCGGCGACGGACGCGAGACCGAAGGCGGCGCCGATCAGCCCCATGAAACGGCCGCGCTCGCGGGGCGGTACGACATCCGCGATGATCGCCTGAACCCCGATCATGAGCCCGCCGCCGCCGATGCCCTGGACGGCTCGGAAGGCGATCAGCTCGTCCATGGTCCGGGACCAGCCGGCCAGCGCGGAGCCGACGACGAAGACGACGATGGCGAACTGGAAGACGCTCTTGCGGCCGAAGAGATCGCCGAGCTTGCCGTAGATCGGCAGCCCGATGGTGGAGGCGAGCAGATAGGCGGTGACGGCCCAGGACATCTTCTCCAGGCCGTGCAGCTCACCGACGATCTTCGGCAGCGCGGTGGCGACGATCATCTGGTCGAGCGCCGCGAGCAGCAGGGTGAGCATCAGCCCGAGGAAAACCAGCCGGATCCGGCGGGGGCTGATCTCCGCGGTGTCGGGACCCGGTGGCGGCGAGGGCGGAGCAGTTCTCGCACCGGACAGGGCGACGGTCCGAGCACCGTGCGGATCCGCGGTCGCCGCCTCGACGTCGCCCTCCGCACCGTCCGGCTCGCCCTTCACCAGAGTGATTCCACCCGCCACGTGCCGCTCCCCTCGTCGCATCTGCGCCGCCCATTTCTCGCATTGCGCGACAAGAGAGGGCAAACGCGACGGGGGGCGCTGACGGCGCACTCAGGGGGCTTATCCCCCGGTGGGAGCCACTACGGCGCACAACCGACCGGCCGGGAAAACCACCCGAACCGGTGAGGCCGGTCGGCGATACGTGAGGCTACTTCTCGACCTTCGTCGCGAGGTTCTGCAACAGCTCGTCGTAGATGCGCGCAAGACCCTTGGGCGCGAAGGTCCTCTCGAAGAATCCACCGATGCCGCCCGCGCCGTTCCAGACGGTCGAGACGACGGCCTTGGACCGGCCCTCACCGGCCGGGGTGACGGTCCACGTGGTGACCATCGACGAGTTGCGGTCCTTCTCGACGAGCTGCCCGTCGGACGGCTCGGTCACGTCGAGCAGGCAGTCGCGGACCCGCTTGCTGGTGGCCTGGAGCTTCCAGTGGACGAGGGTGCCTTCGCCGTCACCGCCCTCGCGGACCTCGTACTCGCTGAAGTGGCCGGGCAGGACCTTGCCCCGGACCTCCTGGTAGTCGGCCAGCGCGTCGAACACCGTCTCCGCGTCCGCCGCGATGATCCGCTCTGTCGTGGCCTCGACCTGCGCCATGGCTGTTCCTCCAGCACTTCGGTTGTTCGGGGGTGTGCTGAGCCAATCACCTCCGGCACGCCGCTCAAAATCCGGGCCGGGACGAAGGCGAAAAAAACGATCACGGGAACAGGTGTTCCACTCTCTCCAGTGCTGCCGAGGAGACGTCCATGCACTGGGACAATCCGGTCGAGAACACCTGAGAGGCCGGGACGGGCACACTCTTCGCCCCGGACGCGGTGGCCACGCGCACCTTCGACAACGGCGCGACGGGCAGCCGCCGCCGGACGGTCCCAGGTCCACCCGGCCGACCCTGCTCTGAGCCTCCGTCACCACCCCGGCAAACGGGTCAACTCTCACCCGATCATGCCCTTCCGCGCCCGAATGCGGGGAGCATGCGGCGGGGGCTGTGCCACGCGCAGCCGCATTCCCCCACCACGGGAGGCCATATGACGAATCGTTCAGGAATTCTGATCGCCGTCGGTGCGACAGTCGCCGGTCTGGTGACCGCCGTTCCGTCCCCGGCGGCCGCCACCGGCGCCGCACCGCATGCCGTGCAACTGCGCTGGACCGGCTGTGGCACCAAGGAATATCCGGCACTGCAGTGCTCAAAGGTCAGTACACCGCTGAATCATGACGATCCGTCGGGCCGGCGGATCACCCTCGCCCTGTCCCGGGTCCCGCACACAGCGAAGATCTCGCAGGGTCCGCTTTTCGTCAACCCCGGGGGTCCTGGCGGCAGCGGGCTGACCATGGCCGGGTTCGTGGCCTCCTCGCTCCCGAAGAACGTCGCCGCGCAGTACGACGTGATCGGGTTCGACCCACGCGGGGTCGGGAAGAGCTCCCCGGCGCTGGACTGCGTACCCAAGTACTTCAAGCCGCCGCGGCCCGACTCGGTGCCGCGGACCCTCGCCAAGGAGCGGACCCGTCGCGACCGGGCGCGCAACTTCGCCGCGGAGTGCGGCAGGAAGTACCCCGACCTGCTGCCGTACATGGACACGGTCAGCGCCGCCAAGGACCTCGATGTGATCCGGCGGGCCACCGGCGCACCGAAGATCAACTACTTCGGGTACTCGTACGGTACGTACCTGGGCGCGGTGTACGCGAAGCTGTTCCCGCAGCGGGTGCGGCGGCTGGTGCTCGACTCGAACGTCGACCCGGAAGGTGTCTGGTACGAGGACAACATCGGCCAGAACTACGCGTTCGACGCCCGCCAGAAGGCGTTCGCCGCATGGGTGGCGAAGCACGACGAGACGTACCGGCTCGGCAACAACCCGGCGAGGGTCGAAGCAGCCTGGTACCGGATGCGCGACGCGGTGCGGAAACAGCCCGCGGGCAAGAAGGTCGGCCCGAGCGAGCTGGAGGAGACCTTCCTGCCGGGCGGCTACTACAACGGGTACTGGCCCTATCTGGCCGACGCGTTCGCCGCGTACGTGAACCACAAGGACCAGAACGCGCTCGTCGCCGCGTACGACCGGCTCGGTGCCGTCGACGCGAAGGGCGACAACGGCTACTCGGTGTACCTGGCCGTGCAGTGCCGCGACTCCCGGTGGCCGCTGAGCTGGAACACCTGGCGCAACGACAGCTGGAAGGTGCACGCCAAAGCGCCCTTCTACACCTGGAGCAACACCTGGTACAACGCGCCGTGCGCCTCCTGGCCGGTGGCGCCGCTGAATCCGGTGCGGGTCTCGAACCACGCGCTCCCGCCGGTGCTGCTCTTCCAGGCCACGGACGACGCGGCCACACCGTACGCGGGCGGGGTCGCCCTGCACCGGCGGCTCCGCGGCTCCAGCCTGGTGGTCGAGCAGGGCGGCGGCAATCACGGAGTCACGCTGAGCGGCAACGCATGCCTGGACACGTACCTGACGGACTATCTCGCCAAGGGCACCGTCCCTCGCGCCAACAGCAGCCTCGCCGACGTGGATGCGGTGTGCGGGACGTCACCCGAACCGAAGCCGCTGACCGCCGGGGCGGCGAAGTCGGCGACGCGCGCGGACGGCAAGGGCGGCACGTTGCACGGGCTGCTCGGCTTCCACGGCTGAGGGGGCCGGGGCCGGGTCCGGCGAAGGGAGCCGGCCCCGCCCGGCCGCTGCTGTGTCCTCAATCGCCGGACGCGCCCGGCGACGGCAGCCGCCCGATCGCCCGCTCCGCCGCTCCGGCCAGCCTGGGGTGCGGCAGTGCCGCCTCCAGGACCGGGCGGGCCCGCGCGTCGCCGAGCTGTCCCAGACCCTCCACACAGGCCAGCGCGACCCGCCAGTGCGGCTCGTCCGGTCCCAGCAGCCGCTCCAGGGTGCTGATCAGCGCCGGGACGGACTCGGGGGCCCGCAGGGCGGTGAGCAGACGGACCGGGTGCAGGGCGTACGCCGTGCGCAGAGTGTTCGTCGCGAGCGCGGCGGCGGCACGCGGGGTGCGGGGGTCGCCCAGGCGCACCAGGGCGTGGGCCGCGGACACGCAGCGCTCCGGGTCACGGTGGTTGAGCAGCAGGACCAGCACCTCGAAGGCCCGTCGGTCACCGCCGCAGCCGAGCCGGAACGCGGCGATCTCACGCGCCCAGAGCGGTCGCTCCGGTTCGACGAGGACCCGGGCCAGTTCCTCGTCGTCGTCGGTGGCGAGCAGTCTGCGGTACGCAGCCGACTCCCCCGCCTCGTCCGCCAGCCGGTCGGTCAGCGACCGGAACTCCTCGTCCATGACCCTGAGGGTAGCGGCGGCCACGGTGAGTGTGACCCGGCGCACAGCGAATCGGGGCTGGCGCGCTCGTTACTCGCCGGTTAATCTCATGTGAGCGGGACACCACCCCCGCCGACTCCAGTGGCCTGGTGACGCAGCCACCCGGAGTGCTTGTCGGCTCGGCAGCTTTGTGAGACGCGACTCCGGGACAGAGTCCGTCGCCCCTTCTCCCGTCCGGGCGTGCCTCCCGCACCCCGGCCAGGAACACCTCGACACGCAACCCCCGCACGCCATGCGCTGGTTCGGACCCTTGTGGCACCAGCCGATCCGTGCGCGCCGTGCGCCCACTCAGTCGTCACTCATCCCCTGGAGTCCCGTGATGGACACCCCTCTCTCCACCATCGCCGTCGTCGGTCTCGGCACCATGGGCATCGGCATCGCCGAGGTCCTGACCCGGGCCGGCCGCGAGGTCATCGGTATCGACGTCAGCGACGCGGCCGCCCGTCAGGCCGTCGCCGCCCTGGAGGCCTCCACCGCCCGCGCCGTGAAGAAGGAGCGGATCACCGAGGGGGAGCGCCTGGACGCGCTCGCCCGGTTCCGTACCTTCTCCGACCTGCAGGCCGTGGCGGAGGCGCAGCTCGTCATCGAGGTCGTGCCCGAGTCGTACGAGATCAAGCAGCAGCTCTTCCGCGAACTCGACGCGATCGTCTCCCCCACCGCGATCCTGGCGACCGGCACGAACGCCCTGTCGGTGACCCGGCTCGCGGCCGAGTCGCAGCACCCCGAGCGTGTGCTGGGCCTGCACTTCTTCAACCCGGCACCCGCGATGAAGCTGGTCGAGGTGGTCTCCTCGGTGCTGACCGCGCCGCCGGCCGTCGAGGCGGTCACGGAGCTCGCCCGCGAGCTCGGCAAGGAACCGGTTGCGGTGGGCGACCGGCCGGGCTTCGTCGCCGACGGGCTCCTCTTCGGCTACCTCAACCAGGCGGCCGCGATGTACGAGGCGAACTACGCCTCCCGTGAGGACATCGACACGGCCATGAAGCTGGGCTGCGGGCTGCCGATGGGCCCCCTCGCCCTGCTCGACCTGATCGGCGTCGACACCGCCCGTACCGTCCTGGAGGCGATGTACTGCGCGTCGCACGACCGGCTGCACGCCCCCGCTCCGATCCTCAAGCAGCTCAGCGAGGCAGGTCTGACCGGCCGCAAGGCGGGCCGCGGCTTCTACACGTACGTGGCGCCGGGCAGCCAGACCGTGGTGCCGGACGCGCAGACGCCGCTGGAGAACGCCGGAGCGGAGGCCGGGCGCACGGTCCGGTCGGTGGGCGTCGCGGGCTCCGGGACGATGGCCTCGGGTATAGCGGAGGTCTTCGCGAAGGCCGGTTACGACGTGGTGCTCGCCGCGCGCAGCCAGGAGAAGGCAGACACCGCGAAGGGGAGGATCGCCAAGTCGCTGGAGCGTTCGGTCACCAAGGGGCGGCTGACGGCGGAGGCACGGGACGAGACCCTGGGCCGGATCACCGCCGCCGGTTCCCTGGACTCGTTCGCCGATGTCGACCTCGCGGTCGAGGCGGTCGCCGAGGATCTGGCGGTCAAGCAGCAACTGTTCGGCACGCTGGACAAGATCTGCAAGCCGGGCGCGGTGCTCGCCACGACCACCTCGTCGCTACCGGTCGTGGCGTGCGCGCGGGCGACCTCACGTCCGCAGGACGTCATCGGGATGCACTTCTTCAACCCGGCACCCGCGATGAAGCTGGTCGAGGTGGTCCGTACGGTGCTGACGTCGGACGATGTCCACGCAACCGTCCGTGAGGTGTGCGGGAAGATCCGCAAGCACCCGGTGGACTGCGGAGACCGGGCCGGATTCATCGTGAACGCGCTGCTGTTCCCGTACCTCAACAACGCGATCAAGATGGTCGAGCAGCACTACGCGACACTCGACGACATCGACGCCGCGATGAAGCTGGGCGGCGGCTACCCGATGGGCCCGTTCGAGCTCCTGGACGTCGTCGGGCTCGATGTCTCGCTCGCCATCGAGAAGGTGCTGCACAGCGAGTTCCGCGACCCGGGCCTGGCCCCGGCGCCACTGCTGGAGCACCTGGTGGCGGCCGGCTGCCTCGGCCGCAAGACGGGGCGCGGCTTCCGCGAATATGCCCGGCGCTGAGGACCGGCAGGTGCCTGAACGGCGGACCGGTGATCCGGCCGGGCGTGCGCGCCCGGCCGGATCACCGGCGGCTCCCGGGCCGGGAGCCGGATGGGGAGGGCTGCTCGATCCGACCGCGCAGCCCCCGAACTGGGACGTACGGCCGGGCGGACCGCCCCCGCAGGCGCGCTCTCCTGCAGTGATGCAGTACGTTCACACCATGTCCCAGCCCGCCAGGTCCCCCCGTGTCTCCGCCGCGCCCGATGCCCCGGAAAGTGCCGCAGGAACGCGCGCCGCCGCCCAGCGGCTCAAAATGCGCCGCGAACTGGCCGCCGCGGCGATGGAGCTCTTCGCCACGAAGGGGTACGAGGCGACGACGGTCGACGAGATCGCGGGCGCCGCGGGTGTCGCCCGGCGGACCTTTTTCCGGCACTTCCGCTCCAAGGAAGAGGCGATCTTCCCCGACCACGACGACACTCTCGTCCGGGCCGAGGCCGTCCTCAATGCCGCCCCCGCGCACGAGCACCCGCTCGACACCGTCTGCCGCGGCATCAAGGAAGTCATGAAGATGTACGCGGCCAAGCCCGCGGTCTCGGTGGCCCGCTACAAGCTGACCCGTGAGGTCCCCACGCTGCGGGAGGCCGAGATCGCCTCGGTGGCCCGATACGAGCGGCTGTTCACGCGCTATCTGCTGGGCCACTTCGACGAGCACGACCACCGTGTCGGCAACGACGACCCGCTGCTGGCGGAGGTCGCGGCATCGGCCGTCGTCACCGCGCACAACCATGTGCTGCGCCGCTGGCTGCGGGCGGGCGGCCAGGGCGATGTGGAAGCCCAGCTCGACCACGCCTTCGCGATCGTCCGGGACACGTTCGGGACGGGCATCGGGGCCGGGCGCATCGCCGGGGCCGAATCGACGCCGGCGCCCGCCGCTTCGGTGAGCACCGAGGGCGAGGTGCTCGTCGCGGTGGCACGGACGGACGCACCGCTCGACGAAGTGATGCGCACGATCCAGCAGGCGCTCAAGGACCGCTGAGCGGGGGCCCGCCGGCCGGCCGCTCCACCGTCGCCGGACGGGCCGGCGCCCCTCCCGTCCGGCGCTCGCGCGTCCGGGCGGAGAAACCCGGTTGCCGCGCCCGTACCGTCGTGTTCCCGTGGGCGGATGACTCATGATCGCGACCTCCTGCTGACCCTCTTCGACCGCGAGTTGCGCGAGCACGCCCGCCCCGACGGGCCCGGCGTCCGCGTCGAGCGCACCGCCGATGTCGTACGGCAGGCCGGGTCGGCCGACGACTGGAACGGTGTCGTCTGGTCGTCCCCCGGTCTGGACGCCGTACGGGCGGATGCGGCCATCGCCGAGCAGGTGGAGCACTTCACGGCGCTCGGCCACGACGAGTTCGAGTGGAAGCTGTACGCGCACGACCGGCCGGCCGACCTGGGGCGGCGGCTGGTGGACGCCGGCTTCGTCGCGGAGCCGCCGGAGACCCTCCTGGTCGCCCCGGTGGCGGACGTCCCGGTGGCCGTGGAGCTCCCCGAGGGGGTCACGCTGCACGCGGTGTCGGATGCGGCCGGTGTGGAGCTGATGGCCGCGGCCCACGAGCGGGCGTTCGGCACGGACGGGTCGAAGCTGCGGCACCAGGTGCTGGCGCGGCTGGCCGAGGCCCCGGACAGCTTCGTCGGGGTGCTGGCCATGGCGGGCGACGAGCCGGTGAGCTCGGCCCGGATGGAGCTGTACCCGGGCACCTGCTTTGCGGGGCTCTGGGGCGGCGGGACCGTGGAGCCGTGGCGTGGAAGGGGTATCTACCGGGCGCTGATCGCCTACCGTGCCCGGATCGCCGCCGAGCGTGGCTTTCGCTATCTGCAGGTGGACGCGACCGACCTGAGCAGGCCGATCCTCCTGCGGCTCGGTTTCCGGGTTCTGTCCACCACCACGCCGTATGTGTACCGGCGCCCGGCCTGACCGGACACGGAGGGACAGAGCGACGCGAAACAGCCTCGTTACTGCTCATGCGTGCCCAGCGGATGACAACTGAGAGAAATTATTGGCACCGAGTGCCTTGCCAGGTGTCACGGAGTGCCATACGTTGAAGTTGTCCGGGCGGCCGGCGTGCAGGTACCTCACGTACGCCGGTTGTCCCCGCAAGCCATGTGCCTGCGCGCCCGGGCGCCTGCGTCACAGGCAATCCCTTCTGCTCCACCAGAGCAAGCCGAAGCTTTACCAGCCGAACCGACGGCAGCACCTCCACACCGCACCGCACCCCCGTTGGCAGGGACTCTCAAGCGTCCCCCGACGCAGTTCCCCAAGCTCTCGGCTCCGCTCGAGCAGGGGAGACCCCATCCCGGAGGCACACCGTGAAGGAAATCCTGGACGCGATCCAATCGCAGGACAGCACCGCCGCAGATTTCGCGGCCCTGTCCATCCCTGAGTCGTACCGCGCGGTGACCGTGCACAAGGACGAGACGGAGATGTTCGCCGGGCTCGCCACCCGCGACAAGGACCCCCGCAAGTCGCTGCACCTCGACGAGGTGCCGGTTCCGGAGCTCGGGCCCGGTGAGGCGCTGGTCGCCGTCATGGCCAGCTCGGTGAACTACAACTCCGTCTGGACCTCGATCTTCGAACCGCTCTCCACCTTCGGGTTCCTGGAGCGCTACGGGAAGCTCAGCGAGCTCGCCAAGCGCCACGACCTGCCGTACCACGTCATCGGCTCCGACCTGGCGGGCGTCGTCCTGCGCACCGGCCCCGGCGTCAACGCCTGGCACCCCGGCGACGAGGTCGTCGCGCACTGCCTCTCGGTCGAACTGGAGTCCTCGGACGGCCACAACGACACGATGCTCGACCCCGAGCAGCGGATCTGGGGCTTCGAGACCAACTTCGGCGGCCTCGCCGAGATCGCGCTCGTCAAGTCCAACCAGCTGATGCCGAAGCCGCAGCACCTCAGCTGGGAGGAGGCCGCGGCTCCGGGCCTGGTCAACTCCACCGCGTACCGCCAGCTCGTCTCGCGCAACGGCGCCGGCATGAAGCAGGGCGACAACGTGCTGATCTGGGGCGCCAGCGGCGGACTCGGTTCATACGCCACGCAGTTCGCACTGGCCGGTGGCGCCAACCCGATCTGTGTCGTCTCCAGCGAGCAGAAGGCGGACATCTGCCGGAAGATGGGCGCAGAGGCGATCATCGACCGCAACGCCGAGGGCTACACCTTCTGGAAGGACGAGCACAACCAGGACCCGCGCGAGTGGAAGCGGTTCGGCAAGCGCATCCGTGAGCTGACCGGCGGCGAGGACGTCGACATCGTCTTCGAGCACCCGGGCCGGGAGACGTTCGGCGCCTCGGTGTACGTGACCCGCAAGGGCGGCACGATCGTCACCTGCGCCTCGACCTCGGGCTACAACCACGAGTACGACAACCGCTACCTGTGGATGTCGCTGAAGAAGATCGTGGGCTCGCACTTCGCCAACTACCGCGAGGCGTGGGAGGCCAACCGGCTGGTCGCCAAGGGCAAGATCCACCCGACGCTGTCGAAGGTCTACTCCCTGGAGGAGACCGGCCAGGCCGCGTACGACGTGCACCGCAACCTGCACCAGGGCAAGGTCGGCGTCCTGGCACTGGCCCCGCGCGAGGGTCTGGGTGTGCGCAACGAAGAGCTGCGCGAGCGGCACATCGACGCCATCAACCGCTTCAGGGATGCCTGACGTGGCCGGGCGTCAGAAGGACCGCCCGTGGCTCATGCGGACGTACGCCGGTCACTCGACCGCCGAGGCGTCCAACGAGCTCTACCGGCGCAACCTCGCCAAGGGCCAGACGGGTCTGTCGGTCGCCTTCGACCTGCCGACCCAGACGGGTTACGACCCCGACCACATCCTCGCCCGCGGCGAGGTCGGCCGGGTCGGCGTGCCCGTCTCGCACCTCGGCGACATGCGGCGGCTGTTCCGGGACATACCGCTGGAACAGATGAACACCTCGATGACGATCAACGCCACCGCGATGTGGCTGCTGGCCCTCTATCAGGTGGTCGCCGAGGAGCAGGGCGCCGACGCCACGAAGCTCCAGGGCACCACGCAGAACGACATCGTCAAGGAGTACCTCTCGCGCGGGACGCATGTCTTCCCGCCCGGCCCCTCGCTGCGGCTGACCACCGACATGATCACGTACACGGTCAGCCACATCCCGAAGTGGAACCCGATCAACATCTGCAGCTACCACCTGCAGGAGGCGGGCGCCACCCCGGTCCAGGAGATCGCGTACGCCATGTCGACGGCCCTTGCGGTCCTGGACGCCGTGCGCGACTCGGGCCAGGTACCGGAGGAGAAGTTCGGCGATGTGGTCGCCCGCATCTCCTTCTTCGTGAACGCCGGCGTCCGCTTCATCGAGGAGATGTGCAAGATGCGTGCCTTCGGCCGCATCTGGGACCAGGTCACCCGCGAGCGGTACGGCATCACCGACGCCAAGCAGCGCAGGTTCCGCTACGGCGTCCAGGTCAACTCGCTCGGACTGACCGAGGCGCAGCCGGAGAACAACGTCCAGCGCATCGTCCTGGAGATGCTGGCCGTGACCCTGTCCAAGGACGCCCGCGCCCGGGCCGTGCAGTTGCCCGCCTGGAACGAGGCGCTGGGGCTCCCCCGGCCCTGGGACCAGCAGTGGTCGCTCCGCATCCAGCAGGTCCTCGCGCACGAGAGCGATCTGCTGGAGTACGAGGACATCTTCGCCGGATCCCATGTGATCGAGGCCAAGGTCGACGATCTGGTCACCGAGTCCCTCGCGGAGATCGACCGGATCCAGCAGATGGGCGGCGCGATGGCGGCCGTCGAGTCCGGCTATCTGAAGTCGGAGCTGGTCTCCTCGCACGCACGGCGGCGGGCCCGGATCGAGGGCGGCGAGGAGAAGATCGTCGGCGTCAACATCTACGAGGCGACCGAGCCGAACCCGCTCACGGCGGACCTCGACGGCGCGATCATGACGGTCGACCCCGCCAATGAGGCGAGGGTGGTCGCAGCGCTCCACGAGTGGCGCGACCACCGGGACGAGGCGCGCGCCTCCGAGGCCCTCGCAGCGCTGAAGAAAGCCGCGGCCGGCACCGAAAACTTGATGGAAGCGACCGTGGAGTGCGCCCGAGCGGGTGTCACCACCGGCGAGTGGTCGTGGGCGCTGCGCGATGTGTTCGGCGAGTTCCGGGCCCCGACGGGTGTGTCGTCCGCCCCGGTCGCCGTCACCGCGGAGGCCGGCACGCCGCTCGCTCTCGTACGGGAGCAGGTCGCCCGCACCGCCGAGGACCTCGGCACCGGACGGCTGCGGCTGCTGGTCGGGAAGCCGGGCCTGGACGGTCACTCCAACGGCGCCGAGCAGATCGCCGTACGGGCCCGTGACGCCGGGTTCGAGGTCGTCTACCAGGGGATCAGGCTGACCCCCGAGCACATCGTCTCGGCGGCGCTCGCCGAGGACGTGCACTGCGTCGGGCTGTCGATCCTGTCCGGCTCGCACGCCGCGCTGGTGCCGGACGTGCTGAACCGGCTGCGTGGGGCCGGCGCGAACGACATCCCGGTGATCGCGGGCGGGATCATTCCGCCCGCCGACGCCGCCGTGCTGATCGAGGCGGGTGTCGCCGCCGTTTTCACCCCGAAGGACTTCGGTATCACGGAGATCATCGGCCGTATCGTCGACGAGATCCGGAAAGCGAACAAGCTCGACCCTCTGGAGGTCCCCGCATGACCCAGCCCGCCCACCCGTCTCCCGCCACCGCCCTTCCGGGGAGCGGCTCCGCCGCGCACCTCCCGAACCGCCTGCGTCCCCGCCGCTCGTGTCTGGCCGTGCCCGGCTCGAACCCGCGGTTCCTGGAGAAGGCCCAGGGCCTCCCCGCCGACCAGGTCTTCCTGGACCTGGAGGACGCCTGCGCTCCGCTCGCCAAGGAGGGCGCACGGCACCACATCGTCGACGCGCTGAACAATGGCGACTGGACGGGCAAGACCCGGGTCGTCCGCGTCAACGACTGGACGACGCACTGGACGTACCGCGATGTGATCACGGTCGTCGAGGGCGCGGGCCAGAACCTCGACTGCATCATGCTGCCGAAGGTGCAGGACGCCCAGCAGGTCGTCGCGCTCGACCTCCTGCTGACCCAGATCGAGAAGACGATGGGCTTCGAGGTCGGGAAGATCGGCATCGAGGCGCAGATCGAGAACGCCAAGGGCCTGGTGAACATCGACGACATCGCCGCCGCCTCACCGCGCCTGGAGACGCTGATCTTCGGCCCGGCCGACTTCATGGCGTCCATCAACATGAAGACCCTGGTCGTCGGCCAGCAGCCGCCCGGCTACGGTGCGGACGCGTACCACTACATCCTCATGCGCATCCTGATGGCGGCCCGTACGCACGACCTCCAGGCCATCGACGGCCCCTTCCTGCAGATCCGTGACGTGGACGCGTACCGCGAGGTCGCCGGCCGTGCGGCGGCGCTGGGCTTCGACGGCAAGTGGGTACTGCACCCCGGCCAGGTCGACGCTGCCAACGAGGTGTTCTCGCCGTCGCAGGAGGACTACGACCACGCCGAGCTGATCCTCGACGCATACGAGTGGTGCACCTCGGAAGAGGGCGGCAAGAAGGGTTCGGCGATGCTCGGCGACGAGATGATCGACGAGGCCAGCCGGAAGATGGCGCTCGTCATCGCGGGCAAGGGCCGCGCGGCCGGTATGCAGCGCACCTCCAAGTTCGAAGCGCCGGAGGCCTGATCATGCAGTTCGGACGTACCTATGAGGAGTTCGAGGTCGGTGCGGTCTACAAGCACTGGCCCGGAAAGACGGTCACCGAGTACGACGATCATCTTTTCTGCCTGCTCACCATGAATCATCACCCGCTGCACATGGACAGCAACTACGCGGAGAAGACGACCGATTTCGGCAAGAACGTTGTGGTCGGCAACTACATCTACTCGTTGCTGCTCGGCATGTCCGTGCCGGACGTCTCCGGAAAGGCGATCGCCAACCTGGAGGTCGAGTCGCTGAAGCATGTCGCACCGACCTTCCACGGCGACACGGTCTACGGCGAGACGACCGTCCTCGACAAGACTCCGTCAAAGTCCAAGAGCGACCGCGGAATCGTTCATGTGGAGACCAGGGGCTACAAGCAGGACGGGACGCTCGTCTGCGTGTTCCGCCGCAAGGTGATGGTCCCCACCGAGACGTACATCAAGGAGCGGGGCGGAGAGCAGCCCGGCCGCCCGGAGCTGAACCAGCCTTCGCAGAAGAACGTGGAGAAGTAGCCATGACGCGACTCGCCCAGACCGCCGGCCTGACCGACATTCAGCAGGAAATCCTCTCCACGGTCCGGGATTTCGTCGACAAGGAGATCATTCCTGTCGCGACCCAGCTGGAGCACCGCGACGAGTACCCGACGGAGATCGTCGAGGGGCTCAAGGAACTCGGCCTGTTCGGGCTGATGATTCCCGAGGAGTACGGAGGCCTGGGTGAGTCGCTTCTCACATACGCGCTCTGCGTGGAGGAAATCGCCCGCGGCTGGATGAGCGTGTCGGGAATCATCAACACGCACTTCATCGTGGCGTACATGCTCAAGCAGCACGGCACCCAGGAGCAGAAGGACACTTTCCTGCCCCGAATGGCGCTGGGCGAGGTCCGGGGCGCGTTCTCGATGTCCGAGCCGGCCCTGGGCTCGGACGTCTCCGCGATCACCTCCAAGGGCGTCTGGGACGGAGGGGGCACCTCCCGCTCGAGCGGAGCCGAGAGTGGCGGAGAGTACGTCCTGAGCGGCCAGAAGATGTGGCTGACGAACGGCGGCACGTCCTCGCTCGTCGCCGTACTGTGCCGGAGTGACGAAGGCCACCCCGAGGGCACGGCCCCGCACAAGTCGATGACGACCTTCCTGGTCGAGAAGGAACCGGGCTTCGGCGAGGTCCGGCCGGGGCTCACCATCCCCGGAAAGATCGACAAGATGGGCTACAAGGGCGTCGACACGACCGAACTCATCATGGACGGACTGCGCATTCCGGCCAATCGTGTACTCGGTGGCACCACCGGCCGCGGTTTTTACCAAATGATGGACGGCGTCGAAGTCGGCCGGGTAAATGTGGCCGCGCGTGGTTGCGGTGTCGCACAGCGTGCATTCGAACTGGGCGTTTCCTACGCCCAGCAACGCCACACCTTCGGAAAGCCGATCGCCCAGCACCAGGCCATCCAGTTCAAACTGGCCGAAATGGCCACGAAGGTCGAAGCTGCCCATGCGATGATGGTCAACGCGGCACGCAAAAAGGACTCCGGTGAACGAAACGACCTGGAGGCGGGGATGGCGAAGTACCTTGCCTCCGAGTACTGCAAGGAAGTCGTCGAGGACGCCTTCCGTATCCACGGCGGCTACGGCTTCTCCAAGGAGTATGAGATCGAGCGCCTCTACCGGGAGGCCCCGATGCTGCTGATCGGTGAAGGTACCGCCGAGATCCAGAAAATGATCATTGGGCGCCGACTCCTCGAGGAGTACCGATTCCAGGGATGATTGTCCCCTTCGAGGCGATTTGGCCGCGAAGAAGATCACACCCTGTCAACCTTTGCCGGTGCCTTCAAGCCGTTCGACTCGGCTGCTGGCTTGCCCAGTTGCGGCCCGCAACCGATAACATCGCCGGAAAAGCCGCCGTCCCCCGTTGCCAGCGCGGCCTCATCCGCTACGAAGGTCATCCATGCCCGACAGCCAAACCTCTGCACCACGCGGCGGAGTCCGCCTTGCGCGCGGAGCTTCGCCGTGGCTCCTCCCGACCGTCGCCACCGCGGCCCTCAGCATCGCCCGGGCCCGCAGGTCCGGGCGCTGGGCCGCGGTGGCCGTGCCCACCACCGCCCTGGCGGCGGGCATGCTGTGGTTCTTCCGCGACCCCGAGCGCGAGATCACCCAGGGCCGGGTCATCTCTCCGGCCGACGGTGTGGTGCAGAGCATCATGCCGTGGAAGGACGGACGCACCCGCGTCGCAATCTTCATGAGCCCGCTGAACGTCCATGTCAACCGGGCGCCGCTGGCGGGCACCGTGACGTCGGTCGAGCACATCCCCGGTGGGTTCGTTCCGGCGTTCAACAAGGAGAGCGAGAACAACGAGCGCGTTGTCTGGCACTTCGACACGGAGCTCGGCGACATCGAGATGGTGCAGATCGCGGGTGCGGTCGCCCGTCGCATCGTCCCGTACCTCCCGCAGGGCACGAAGGTCGAGCAGGGCGAGCGCATCGGTCTGATCCGCTTCGGCTCCCGGGTCGACATCTACCTTCCGGAGGGTGTCGAGGTCGCGGTCGAGGTCGGCCAGGCCACCACCGCGGGGGTGACTCGAATTGACCGTGATTGATCCCGACACGCAAGCCGGCTGGGTGCCCGAGAGCGAGTGCGAGGACGATGTCGAGGACATGCCGCTCTCACTGCGGCTGTCAATAGCAGACACCCTTACTCTCGGTAACGCCACGTGCGGTTTCATGGCGGTGTACTTCACCACCACGGGAATCCTCATCCCGCACCTCACGGGCAGCGACGAGAGCGGCATGGCCCGGCACTCCGCGGCCACCGCCGTGATCCTGATGCTCCTCGCCGCGGTCTTCGACCTGTTCGACGGGCTGGTGGCGCGCAAGCTCCGCTCCTCGCCGATGGGCGCGGAGCTGGACAACCTCTCGGACCTGATCAGCTTCGGGCTGGCCCCGGCGTACTTCGTGCTCGTGTACGGCATGGTCGCGGACGACGCATACCAGCGGGTGTCGGCGCTCGCGGCGATCGTCGTCCTGCTGGCCGTAGTGCTGAGACTGGCCAGATTCTCCTGCGTGACCATGAAGGACGGCATGTTCCAGGGCATGCCGAGCCCCTTCGGAGCGCTCACGGTCGTCTCGATCGTGCTCCTGGAACTGCCCTTCGTACCGACGCTCATCGCGATCATCGGAGTGGCGTGGCTGATGGTCAGCCGGGTTGAGTACCCGAAGCCGCGGGGAGTCCTCGCGGTGGCGATGCTCAGCTGGATCGTTGCCGCGATGGGTCTGCTCGCAGCATGGGCGTTCGATGCCCCCAGCGGTCGCCTGCTCCTGCAGACCGGCTGCGCGCTGCAGGTGGTCCTGGGAGCGGTCATCCCGCTCTTCGCGACGGCGCGGCGGGTGAACACCTTCCGCGGCAACCGGCGCGAGGCACGGGCGGCTCAGCTTCCCTAGCGATACAGAACAAGACGTACGAGGGCCCGGGCGCTTCCCCAGCACCCGGGCCCTCTCGCATGTCCGGTCGGGACCCGCTACGCGTCCTGCGCGCCGACCCAGCGGGCTGCGAGCAGGACGGCGATGTCATCGGGGCGGTCGGGCTCCCGTCTCGCCTCCCTGATCACCAGGTCCGCCATGCCGGCGAGGGACGGCGCGTCGGCTGCCTCGATGATGCCGCGCAACCGCTCGACTCCGTCGTCGATATCGGCCCCCGCCTGCTCGACCAGTCCGTCGGTGTACAGCGCCAGGATCGCGCCCGGGGGCAGCCGCAGGCTGCTGACGGGGTAGGTGGCGTCGGGGGTGACGCCGAGCACCACCCCGCCGGGGAGTTCCAGGACCACGGTCGTGCCGTCCGGGTGGCGCAGCAGGGGTTGCGGGTGCCCGGCCCGGACGAGCTGCGTCCGACCGGTGGCGAGGTCGAGCACGATGTAGCAGCAGCTGGCGATCTGGCCGGGGTCGAGGTCGATGAGCAGCCGGTTGGTGCCGCACATCACTTCCTGCGGGTCGTGCCCGCTGAGCGCAAAGGCGCGT
Source organism: Streptomyces sp. NPDC051286 (assembly GCF_044455345.1). Taxonomy (NCBI): domain Bacteria; kingdom Bacillati; phylum Actinomycetota; class Actinomycetes; order Kitasatosporales; family Streptomycetaceae; genus Streptomyces; species Streptomyces sp. NPDC051286. Next base: position 106,598 of record NZ_JBITER010000006.1, read on the forward strand.
ACGGCGCTGCGCAGCTGGCCCATCGTCGCCGCGGCGGCGACACCGTGCCCCTGGACGTCCCCGATGACCAGGGCCAGCCCCCGGTCGGTCTCGATGACGTCGTACCAGTCGCCGCCGATGTCCATGCCCTGGGTGCCGGGGAGGTACCGCCCCGCGGTGTCGACCTGGTCGAGTACGGGCAGCCGTTGCGGCAGCAGGGCGTTCTGCAGGCCGCGGGCCACAGCGGACTCGGTGTCGTACTGCTGGGCTCGTTTGAGGGCGTGGGCGATGAGTCCGGCGAGCGCGGTGAGAACCGTGCGTTCCTCGGGGCTGAAGCCGCGAGGCTGGTCGAAGCCGAGGATGCAGGAGCCGACGGGCCGCCCGGAGGCGATAAGCGGCAGGAAGGCGCGGGCGCCGACGCTCGAGCCCAGGGGAATGTCGGGGTAGGCGAAAGCCAGGCGCTGCATGGACTCGAAGAACATGGGGCGGCCCGAGGTGAGCGTCTCGACGCCGGGCAGATGGGCGTCGAGCGCGACGCCGTCGAAGCGTTGCAGGAAGCCGTGCGGGAAGCCGGTCTCCCAGGCCAGGTAGAGGTGGCGTTCACGCAGGAGGTAGATCGCCAGCTGCCTGCCGCCGAACGCGGGGAGCAGCTCCTGGGTGACCACCGCGGACACCTGGCGGGCGGTGACGGCCTCCGTCAGCGCGATCGCGAGGGCGACGGGACGGTACACCCCGGCCGCGACCTCCGTCGGGGAATCCAGGCCCTCGCCTCTTGCGACGGAGCCGCCCGGCGGGAAGGAGGGCTCTTCCGTGGCGGAGAGTGTGGCGGTCACGCCGTCGTGGCCCGGGTACAGGGACACCGCCAGCCAGTCCCGCTCGGTGCGGCGCGCGAGGAAGTGCACGGGTTCGTGGGACAGCAGTGCGGCCCGGTGGTGGTCCTCATAGGCGGGACGCCCGAACCACGGCAGGGCCTCCCACAGGAGGCTTCCGACCAGCTCGGCCCGTTGCCGGCCGAGCAGCTCCTCCGCCAGCTGGTTGACGTAGGTGATCCGACCGAGCCGGTCGAGCGAGAAAATACCGTGCGGGAGCCAGCCGGCGGCCTCGGCGATGACCGGTCCGGCCCCGAGGTCCACCAGGAATCCGGTCAGCGTCCCGGCCGCGCTGCTGCGCGGTGGCTGGGCCCAGCGGCTGGAGAGTTCCAGCAGGTTGGTCCGGCCGTCGGGGCCGCGCAGCCGCATCCTGCGGGCGAACGGCCCGCCCGCGCTCGCCGCCCGGCGGGCGAGGGTCCACAGTCCGTACACGTCCTCCGGTGCCAGCAGCGCCATCAGAGCGTCGATGGTGCCCGGGAACCGCGCGGACTCGGTGCCGAGGATCCCGCACAGCTCCGCGTCGGCGTCTACGGCACCGGTTTCGAGGTCCCAGTCGAAGTGCCCGATCCGTACCGGTGGCATGGAGACGGAGGGCAGCTGCACGGGGACCGGCTCGCCGTCCCAGACGACCTTGGTACCTCCGGCCGCCAGTCCGGCGAGCTCCGTGCCGAGCCGATCGGCGATGTCGCGGAGCGCGCGCCGGTCGGCGTGCGAGACGGGTTCGCCGGGGGTGGCCGGGCGCAGCACCGCGAGCACGCCGAACTTCTCCCGGCCGCCGAAGACGGGCACGTACAGCGAACCGAACGGGAACGGCATGCCCGCCATCAGCTGAGGGAACCGGCGCATGCCCTCCTCGACGTCAGCGAGGTGGACGGGCTTCCCCGAGCGGTACGCCTCGGCCACAGGGAAGGGCCGGTTCACATGCATGCGCCACCAGGGGCGGAACAGCTGGGTCGGCAGCCCGGCGAGCACGGAGAGGCGCAGCAGATCGGGGTCACGGGAGCAAAGAAATATGCCGCCGGCATACCCACTGGCGGACTCGATCGCGCTCACTGCGGCCTGCGCGAGCACCAGGGACAATTCGTCCGGCACCCCGCCGCCGCTCGTCCTCCCCGGCACCATCACGTTCTCGGGCGGAGGGTACAGGGGCCGGCCGTACGAGGTCACACAGCCAGGATGCGCCCCGGCCCGCCTGCAGCGCACCTCGGTGGCCCGGGCGGAAGGGGCGCGCGAGGCGCGGGCCGCCGGACGGGTGGGGAGCCGTCCGGTGGCCGGCGACGCTCATTCTTCAGCGAGTACGAGGTGGCTGCCGCTGCCGCCTCGGCGGGGCGGACCGCCTTCAGGCCGCCGGGGCGTACTGGCGTCCGGCTTCGTGATCACGCTCTCCCGGGTGGACGGCGACGTCGGGTCCGAGAGGTTGTTCGGCTTCCCGAAGTCCTTCCCGAACGCCGTGCTGGTCATCAGCGCCTTGTCGACGCCCGGAGAGCGGGAGCGAGCGGTGGGGCGTGGGGACGGATCCGGAACGGGCCGGCCTCGGGCGCCCCGCCCGCGGCCTCACCCCGCCCGATCAGCCCGACGCACCTCAGTTCGGCAGGGGCTCTGCTCACGACAGGAAGTCGCGCGCGATCCCCTCCGCCACCCGCTCCAGCAGTGGCCCCGCCTGCGCCATGCACACGGCGGGGTCCGGCTCCAGGTCCGTGAGGGCGTACGCGCGCCGGATGCCCGCATGTCCCAGCGCCTCCGGGGGCAGCGCGAGGCGGCCGCAGACCGCCACCACATCCAGGCCCGCCGCGCGAGCCGCCGCCGCGACGCCCGCCGGAGCCTTGCCGTGCAGGGTCTGCCTGTCGAGGGAGCCCTCCCCCGTGATCACCAGCGTGGCGCGGGCGAGCGCCGGGGCGAAGCCGAGGACGTCGAGCATGACCTCGATGCCGGGGCGGAACCGGGCGCCGAGAGCGACGAGCGCCCCGTAACCGACGCCGCCTGCCGCACCCGCCCCGGGCAGTTTGGCGTGGTCCGGGCCGAGGACGGACGCGTAGTGGGTGAGTGCCGCGTCGAGGGTCGCGATGTCGTCCTCGGTCGCGCCCTTCTGCCGCCCGTAGACCGCCGGGGCGCCCTTCGGGCCGGTGAGCGGGTTGTCCACGTCGCTGGCGAGGATCAGGTCCACGTCGGCCAGCCGCGGGTCGAGGCCGGTCAGATCCGCCTCGGCCAGCTCCGCGAGGCCACCGCCCCCGGGGCCGACGGGCTTGCCGTCCGCGTCCAGGAAGCGGGCGCCGAGTGCGGCGAGCATGCCCGCGCCGCCGTCCGTGGTGGCACTGCCGCCGACCCCGAACACAATGGTCCGGGCGCCCGCGTCCATCGCTGCGGCCAGCAGCTCGCCGGAGCCGTACGTCGTGGCCGTCAGGGGGGCGAACACCCCTGCCGGAAGATGCTGAAGGCCGGAGGCCTCGGCCATCTCCACCACCGCGGTGGTGCCCCGCAGGGCGTACGTCGCGGTTACGGTCTCCCCGCGCGGCCCGGTCACCTGCGCCTCGCGCCGCTCGAATCCGGCGGCCACCGCCGCCGCCACTGTGCCATCGCCGCCGTCCGCCACGGGCAGGGTCTCGACCTGCACCTGGGGTACGACGCGCCGCAGCCCGGCCGTCACCCGCTCCGCGACCTGTACCGCGGTGAGCGATCCTTTGAACTTGTCCGCCGCGACAAGCACGCGGGCGGTCTCGATCACTGCTCCGTCCGTCACTTCGCATCCCTTGCTTTCGAACAGGCAGTCGCGCCGCCCCGACCCTATCCGGAGCACCGGCCCTCTGCCCATGGGTGTCCGGGCCCTGGACCTGCGGAACGGCGGACGTGCCGGCCCCCATTACGCTGCGCACGTGACCACCACTGACTACGCCACGTACATCGCAGGACTGCCCAAGGTGCTGGCCGCCGCGGCAACCGTCTTCCGGGACGGGGAGGGACGAGTGCTGCTCGTCGAGCCGAACTACCGGGACGGCTGGGCCCTGCCCGGTGGAACGATCGAGTCCGACGAGGGCGAGACCCCGCGGCAGGCCGCACGCCGCGAAACGGTCGAGGAGATCGGCCTCGATCTGGAGCCGGGCCGGCTGCTGGCGATCGACTGGGCACGCAGCCCCGAGCGTCCTCCGATCGCCGCCTACCTGTACGACGGCGGGGTCCTGGACGAGGCACAGTTGACGGCGATCCGGCTGCAGGAGGAGGAACTCCTCTCCTGGAAGCTGGTGGAGCGCGGCGCACTCGACCGGTATCTGCCCGGTCCCCTCGGACACCGGGTCCGGGCGGCGCTGGAGGTCCTCGATTCCGGAGCGGGCGCCGTGGAGCTGGAGGACGGCAGGCCCGTCGCCTCCTGACCTCATGACCTTCTGGCTCACCGCCATTCATCCCGTATCGGCATCGTGTGCCTCTGCGTCCCGCTGTTCCGGCAGTTCGTCACCGTGATCGTCCGTAAGGCAGTTGTCGACACCACCGGAAGCCCGGCGCAGACCGGGCCCCGGCTCCGGCCTCGCATGCGGCTTCCGTGCCGCTGCCGCTCCCGGCAGACGGCGGTGCCCGGCAGTCCGGTCATGTCCAGGCCATGTGGCGGGCGGCGTTCGGTCCCGGGTCCGGCGACCGGCGCGGCAAGCGGGGTACGCACTGCCGCCGTCGCCGGCACGGGACAGTGTGACGACGGGACCCGGCACCGGCCGATATCACCTCGCGGGCGGCAGCCGCCGCTGCGTACGCTCGCCGTATGACTCTCGTCGCGATCCTCAGCGGCGCCGGGATCTCCACTGATTCCGGCATCCCCGACTACCGCGGGCCGAACGGGCTCTGGCGGAAGGACCCGGAGGCCGAGAAGCTCGTCACGTACGACTTCTACATGGCCGATCCGGAGATCCGCCGCCGCTCCTGGCAGATGCGCCGCACCAGCGCGACCTGGCGCGCCGAGCCGAACGCGGCCCACCGCGCCGTGGCGGACCTGGAGCGGTCCGGGGTCCCCGTGCGGGTGATCACGCAGAACGTCGACGGGCTGCATCAGCTGGCCGGCCTCTCCGCCCGCAAGGTACTCGAACTGCACGGCACCGCGCGTCAGGTGGTCTGCACCCGCTGCCATGCCCGCTCACCGATGGCGGCGGCGCTGACCCGGGTGGAGGCGGGTGAAGAGGACCCGGCGTGCACGGTCTGCGGCGGCATCCTGAAGTCGGCGACCGTCATGTTCGGTGAGCGGCTCGATCCTGTGGTGCTGAGCGAGGCGATGTCGATCGCGAAGGCGTGCGACGTGTTCATCGCGGTCGGTACGACGCTGCAGGTACAGCCCGCCGCGTCGCTGGCCGGGATCGCGGCGGAGCACGGGGCGCGGCTGATCGTGGTGAACGCCGAGCCGACGCCGTACGACGAACTGGCGCAGGAGACGATCCGCGAGCCCATCGGGACCGCGCTGCCGTCGCTGCTCGCGCGGCTGTCCGCCGAGGCAGCCACGGGGAACGGTGGCTAGGAGTTTCAAAAGTCCCGCCTGCCTGGCGACGCCTGGAACGCCCGCTCGGGGCAAACATTGCCGATCACGGCACAAGTGCCCCTCCCGGCGCGCTTCTTGCGGGCGTCTGCAGGTTCGCTTCCCTCGGTTTCGGCGCACGGCTGCTCAGCGGAGTACTGGCGCGGACTTCGGCCTGGCAGGTGCTCGACAGGCTGGTCGCCGCGGCGACGGTGCCGACGGGCTGGATGCCGGTGGCCCGGGCGTGAGCGGGCCGCACACCTCCCCCGCTGGAGAACACCGCGGACGGCATCGAAGCGCCGCCGGCGAGCGGGAGGGCGGGACTCCGAGCACGGCGTCACCCCACTGAGAAGGCATGGTGGCCCTCATGTTCAAACATATTGCTTAATGTTTACTTTTGAGTTCCTGGACAGGGTGAGAGGTCGGCGCATGCAACAGACAGAGCGGAAGCCATGAAGAAGACCACCACCAAGCTCGCCGACGGCCGTGAGTTGATCTACTTCGACAGCGACGAGGCCGCCGATCGCGGTGCGCCCACCCGCGCGGGCCGGAGAGCGTCGAGAACCGCCCGGAGGTCCGGAGCGACACGGCGACCGGCGACACGGCGACCGAGGCACCGTCACATCGCATCGACAGGACCGTGTCCACCTTCCGCGGGCCGACGAGTGCCCGCTGCGCCGCTCGCAGGAGGCGCGGCTCGGCGATATCCCGGCCGCCGACTACGAGTGGGCGGTGTCGCGTTTGCGTTCGTGCGACCTGGGCCCGTGAGCCCCGTCGAAATCCCGGCCTGTCATTGCCGCACGTTCACGTAGACATATGAGGGAGCGCGAGGTCCGGCACGGCCCGGACTGGAGCGCCCGACGCAACGTCTGCTGTGCAGGCCGCCACGTTCTCGCACCCCGGGCGGAAGCACCACCCACCCAAGGCCTGGGGCCCAACGCCGGTATCGGCGGCGGTAATCGCCCGCGGAGCGTACGCAAGACCAGGCAGAGGCCTGGCGGCGCGCACAACCCCACCCCGCGTGAGGAAGAAGCGGAAACCCACCCGGAGCGGGTGACCCTCACCCTACGAGGGCCACCCGGGACGTAGATTCCTCGGCCCTGCCGGCCGTTCACCGCGCCGACACCAGGCGGCTGTTGACCACCGACGCCAACGGCCGGCGGGGACGGGACGGGGTCCGACGACGTCGCCGGGGCCGAACACCTTCGGCCGCCTCCGAGCGCTGCGCGGTCGGGCGCGCAGGAGGAGGGTGCGCGAAAGCACGGCAACTCGGCCCTCGCACCCAAACCTTGCCCCCACCAAAGACGTTGACTCTTGAGCTGTCATGTTTAATCATGTCCGCAGTTGATTCTCGTCGGCGGAAAAGGGACACCGTCGACAGAGGAAGCCCAACTCCATCTCCCAGGTTCTGAAGGCCCGTGCAGGGATGACACGAGCCCTTTTTTGATTCTGGGTGACTTGGTGACCTGGTGTCGCCCGTGCACCGCCGTGTGTTCCCCCAGCCATCCTTCCAAGGAGAAATACCGTGTCCATTCATTGCAGCCGTCGAGGTGTCGCAGCCGTCGCTCTGGGCATGGTCGCGACCCTGGCACTCGGGGCGTGTTCCAGTGGCCAGGAGGCCGCGAAGTCGGACGGTGACGGCGTTGCGAAGGTCGACGGCAAGATCTCTCTGACGTATCTGCAGAAGCAGGGTGACCAGGAGTACTTCGTCGGTGAGGCCGCGGGGGCCAAGGCCAAGGCCAAGGAGCTGGGCGTCGACCTGAAGGTGGTCAACCTCGGCAACGACGCCAACAAGACGATCAGCGAGGTCCAGTCCGCGATCGCCCAGAAGGCCAACGGTCTGATCGTCGTCGTCCCGGATCCCGCAGTCGGGCCCCAGCTCGTCCAGACCGCCAAGGACGGCAAGGTCGCGCTGCTCACCTCCGACGACCAGATCTGCACCACCGGCCCGGACCCGTCCGCCTGCGGTCCCGATGCGCTGGTGCCGCGGATCGGCTTCAGCGGCGCCCAGATGGGCGGCGAGGTCGGCAAGCGCGCCGCCGAAGAGTTCAAGAAGGCCGGCTGGAAGCCCGCCGAGACCCGGACCATCTCCGCCTGGAAGCAGGATGTCACCGTCTGCTCCGACCGGGTGAACGCCGCCAAGAAGGCGTTCGCGAGCGGTGCGGGTGCGGATGTGAAGAACATCGACGTTGCGACGGACAACACCCCGACCGGCGCGCAGGACAAGATCGCGGCCACCGTCACTGCCAACCCCGGCGTCAAGCACTGGGTCATGTGGGGCTGCAACGACGAGAACGTCCAGGGCGGTGTCACGGCGCTGGAGAACGCCGGCTTCAAGGCGGACGACGTCATCGGCGTCGGCCTCGGCGCCTACCTGGCCTGCAAAAACTGGAGCTCGGGCAAGCCGTCCGGCATGAAGGCCGCCCTGTTCATCAACGGCAGCGACGTCGGCGCTCTGGCCGTCCAGACCATGTACGACAAGCTCAAGAACGGCAAGGAGTTCCCGAAGGAGGCCTTCGCGCCCACCAAGATGGTCGACGCCTCCAACTGGAAGGCCTCCGGGGTCACGTGCAGCTGACCTGACACTCCCCGTCCGCCGGTGCGGCGGACCAGCACCCGCCGTACCGGCCTCCCCGGGCCCCTGCGCCGCCCCGTCGTCACTGCTGTAACGGAAACCGCTTCCAGCCTGCGAGGCCACCATGAGTAAACCCGGCACCGAACCATCGGGGCCCACGCAATCCACTGCCCGCCACGACGCGGTGGTCACCGTCGAGAACATCATCAAACGGTTCGGCGCCGTCCAGGCGCTCGGCGGTGTCACGCTCGACTTCCCTGCGGGGCAGGTCACCGCGCTGATGGGGGAGAACGGCGCGGGCAAGTCGACCCTGCTGAAGATCCTCACCGGTGATCACCAGCCCACCGACGGTCGCATCGTGCTCGACGGCAAGCCGGTCACGTTCGCTGCCCCGCAGGACGCCCGCAGGGCCGGCATCCGGATCATCCCGCAAGAGCCGGAGATCATCCCGCATGTCTCGGTGGCGGAGAACGTCTACGCGGGCTCCCTGCCCCGCAAGGCCGGACGCCGCCTGGACCGCACGGAACTCCGTCGCCGGATCACCTCCGACCTCGCCCGCCTGGGCTTCGACAAGGTCATCGACCCCGATGCGCTCGGCTCCGAACTCACCCCCGCCCAGCGGCAGTTGGTGGAGATCCTGCGTGCGCTGACCGGTGAGGCCAAGGTCATCGCTTTCGACGAGCCCACCTCTTCACTGTCCGAACACGAAGTGGAAGCGCTGTTCGCGCTCATCGGCCGGCTCCGGGATCAAGGCATCGCCGTCATCTACGTCTCGCACAGGATGAAGGAGATCTTCCAGCTCGCCGACCGCGTCGCCGTACTGCGCGACGGCACGGTGGCCGGGGTGCTGGACGCCGCGCAGACGAACGAGGAGGAGGTCGTCCGGCTCATGGTGGGACGCGATCTGTCCTCCCTCTTCGTCCGCCAGGACGTCGCCGGGGACGAGGTCGTGCTCGATCTGAAGGACGTCACCACCGACGACGTGAGCGGCATCAGCCTTCAGGTACGTGCCGGAGAGGTCGTCGCCCTCGCGGGTCTCATCGGCGCCGGACGCTCGGAACTGGCCCGCGCGATCGCAGGAGACCTCCCGATCCGCTCCGGCAGCATCAGCATGAACGGCCGGAAACTGCTCCTGCGCAGTCCGAAGGACGCCATCAAGGCCGGCATCGGGCTCGCCCCCGAGGAACGCAAGGCCCAGGCACTGTTCCTCCAGCGCTCCATCCGGGACAACACCTCCCTGGTCAGCCTCGAAAGCCTGCGCCGGCTACGGTTTGTGAACAGCCGTCAAGAACGCGCCATGGCACAGGAGTACACCGACCGGCTTCGGGTGCGCACCCCCTCCATCGAGCACGAGATCGGCAAGCTCTCCGGCGGAAACCAGCAGAAGGTGGTCCTCGCGCGCTGGCTGGCCAGAAAGCCCAGGCTGCTGATCCTCGACGAGCCGACCCGCGGCATCGACATCGGCGCCAAGGCCGAGATCTACCAGATCATCGCGGACCTCGCCCGCCAAGGTGTCGCCCTGCTGGTGATCTCCTCGGAACTGCCAGAAGTGCTCGGCCTCGCAGACCGCATCGCCGTCATGCAGAACGGCCGGATCACCGGCGAACTCAGCCGAGCCGAGGCCACCGAGGAAGCCATCCTCAGCCTGGCCATGGCCGACGACCTCACCACCACCGCCCCTGGAGCCCTTCGATGACCGACACCACCGTCACCAGTACCCCGGACCGGACGGAGGATGCTCCGGCGCCGGCCGCGTCCGGCAGGCGTTTCCGGCTCGCCGTGGTCGGCGGGCAGAACCTCAGCCTGATCGGCGCTCTCGTCGTGGTGCTCGCGCTGTTCGGTTCACTCAACGACAACTACCTCAGCTGGTCGAACATGCAGGTCATCGGCGAGGCAGCAACCATCGTCGGACTCCTCGCCATCGTCCAGACCGTTGTCATCATCTGCGGCGCACTGGACATCTCGGTCGGCTCGCAGGCCGGTCTCGCCTCCGTCGTCAGCGCCATGGTCTTCACCTCCATGGGCTCCAGTGCGGTGATCGGCATCGCCGTGGCGCTCGGTATCGGCGTCCTCGCCGGCGTGCTGAACGGCGTGATCATCGTTTACGGCCGCGTCAACCCGACCATCGCCACGCTGGCCGGACTCGCCGCGTACAAGGGCATCGCCCAACTCGTCTCGGACGGCCGCGCACAGGGCTATGTCCTCAACGACAGCATCTTCGTCTTCCTCGGCCGCGGCAAGATCGCCGGTCTGCCGGTGATGATCTGGATGCTGGCCGTCGTCGCGCTCACCGTGCACATCCTCCTCAAGTACACGGACATCGGGCGCAACCTCTACGCCATCGGCGGCAACGACACCGCAGCCCGCCTCGCCGGCATCTCCATCAACAAGTACCTGATCGCCGCCTACGCCCTCTGCGGCGTCGTCGCAGCGGTCGCCGGCATCCTGCTCACTGCACGCACCGGATCGGGACAGCCCGTCTCCGGCAGCGAGGGCCTGGAGCTCAAGGCCATCACCGCCGCCGCACTCGGCGGATGCGCCCTGAAGGGTGGCAAGGGCGGCATCGGCGGCACCCTGCTCGCAGTGGCCCTGCTCGGCGCCCTCGAGAACGGTCTCACCGTCCAGGGCATCAACACCTTCTGGCAGAACGTCGCCCAGGGCGCGCTGCTGGTCATCGCCGTCGTCATCCAGCAGCGCCGCAGCAAGGAACGCCGCATAGGTCTCCCCACCTAGAAGACTGATGACAACCTTGTTGGGGCTGTCCGGCCGTGGCCCGGGCAGCCCTTGGCGTTCTGTGGTGGCCGGTGTGAGGTGCCAGGTGGTGCCGGACCGGGTGTATCCGAGGCTGATCAGTCGGCGGAGACCGAGGACGGCGGCCGATCTCTTCGGTGGTCGGAGCGGAGGAGTGGTCAGGGCCTGCTGGTGTCCGCGAGGATCAGCTCGCCCACGGACTCGGTGAGCACTGACCGCGCCTGTTCGTCGAGGCCGTCGTCCGAGACGAAGTAGTCGATCTCGGCCAGGGCGGCGAACCGGCTGAGGCCCACGACGCCCCACTTGCTGTGATCCGCGACCGCGGCGACCCGCCTGGCGGAGGAGATCAAGGCCTGGTTGGTCTGTGCCTCGGCGAGGTTCGGAGTCGTCAGGCCCGCGTGCTCGGACACGCCGTGGGCCCCGATGACCAGCAGATCCACATGCAAGGAGCGGATGGCCTGGTCGGCCAGCGGGCCGACCAGGGCGGCCGACCTGGTGGGGGCGCCGCCCGTCAGCAGCAGTGTCGGAGCAGCGGCGCCCTGTTCCCGGCCTGCGGCCCGCAGGAGATCGGCGACGGGCAGTGAGTTGGTCACCACCGTGAGACGGGGGACGTGCAGGAGTCGCTCCGCCACGGCGTAGGTCGTCGTCCCCGCGGAGATTGCGACCACGCTTCCCGGTTCCACGAGGGCGGCCGCGGCCGTGGCCACGGCCGCCTTGGCCGTGGATTCGAGTCTGGACTTGGCCTCGAACCCCGGCTCGTCGGCGGTGGTCCCGGATGTCGCCACGGCGCCGCCGTACACCTTCTCCACGGAGCCGGCGCGGGCCAGGGCGTCCAGGTCGCGGCGGATGGTCATGTCCGAGACCCCGAGCTGGTCGACGAGGTCGGCCACACGCACGGCTCCGTCGCGGCGCACGATGTCGAGAATCAGTGCCCTGCGCTGGGGTGCGAGCAGTCCTGCGTCCGTCACAAGCCCATCCCTGATCGTCTGTGTGTCGACCCCACCATGAACGTCATGATAGACACACGGAAAGCATCACAATTCAACAAATGCAGACTACCGCAAGGCAGGGCAACGTGACCCCGGCCGTCCGGTGCGGACCTCGTCAGCCGATCCGGCCGGCACCCGCCGCGGGCATTGCGCCGAAGCAGCGTGGTGCAAGGAATCCCGGGGCACTGAACACGCGCGTGAGGTCGTCCTGGATCCGCGGCGGCATCGCGGTCTCCACAAGGTGATCACGGACCCGCCGAAGCCGCCTCCGGTCATGTGCGCACCCAGTGCGCAGGCCTGGCTGCGCAAGCACACACCACCGGCACTCGTCGTCCGGGGCCATAACGACATGCTCTTCTGCCGAACCCGGCGCCCGCGCCTATCTGCGCGGTCTGCCCGACGCCGAACCGCACCTCTTCGACACCGGGCACTTCGCGCTGGAGGACCACCTCCCGGAGATCGCCCCGCTTGCGGCGGACTTCCCCGACCGCACCTGGGAGAAGGAGCTTCGGGTCGGCCCTTAGGCCCTGTCCAGTTCCTGCGCGATGCGGCGCGAGGGCCGGAACATGTAGAGGTCGAGAATGTCGGGGGCGTCCGCGAGGCCGGGGCCGCCCGCCTCGACCCAGGTGACGATGTCGGCGACGGCATCCGGGTCGTTGACCAGCCCGAGCCAGACCGGGCGGCCACCCGCCCGCCTGCCCTCGGCCGACGGCTGCACGACCATCACATTGGCCTGCTCGCACGCGTCCAGACATTCGACGGCCCGCACCGTGGCGACCTCGCCGAGCGACCGGCGCAGCGTGGCGAGCTGTCCGGCATGGTCCACGTCCGGGATCTTCGGCGTACCACAGCAGCAGCCGCGGCAGACGCTGACGGTGGGGCGGGGCGCGCCCTGGGCGGGCGCGGCGGCCTTGCGCGTGCGGCGGCTCATGCGGGAACGCTCCAGGTGGTGGCGCGGATGATCACCGTGGGACCCTATCGAGTACTCTCCGCAATCGAACACCTGCACCCCCTCTCTCGGCGGCCGAGTGAACCGGTGCGGTAAGGTGGGGGACTGCGAAGGGGAGTAGCCCCGCAAACCGGTCGTCGACACACTGGAACCCCCGGGTTCCCGGCGGCCGGGCTCGTAGATCATTACGGGCGGGCGAGACCTTCGGTCAGGTATGACACGCCCACACCCTGTGGGCGCTGCGGTCATGCCGGGCCGAGTGGTCCTCCGAAAAGCCCGAGTGGCGCTTCGCGGAAAGGCCCGGGCCCGGCTCTCACAGAAAGCCATCCGGAATGCATCTCGACCCCCTGGCGATCGTCACCGCCTTCGGGCTGATCTTCCTCGCGGAACTCCCCGACAAGACCATGTTCGCGTCGCTGGCCATGGGCACGCGCATGCGGCCGCTCTACGTCTGGTTCGGTACCTCGTCCGCGTTCCTCGTGCATGTCGCGATCGCCGTCGGCGCGGGCGGTCTGATCGGGCTGCTGCCCGACTGGATCGTCAAGCTCGTCTCGGCCGCCCTCTTCGGCTTCGGCGCGTTCATGCTGCTGCGCGACGGGGGCGGCGACGGCGACGAGGAAAGCGAAACCAGGACCGTGACCGGCTTCTGGCCGGTCTACTCGACCGCGTTCATGGCGGTGTTCATCAGCGAATGGGGTGACCTCACCCAGATCACCACCGCCAACCTGGCCGCCAGCAACGGCACCTGGTCCACGGCCATCGGGTCCGCGGCCGCTCTGATGTCCGTCTCGGCGCTGGCGCTGGTCGCCGGGCGCTTCATCGCCAAGCGGGTGCCGCTCAAGACGGTGCAGCGCATCGGTGGCCTGTGCATGCTGGGGCTGGCGATCTGGTCGGTCGTCGAGATATTCATGGCCTGAGAGCCTGTCGGGTGACCTTCGATCGGAAAGCGGACGCGGTCTGGTGCGTGCGGTTCCAAGGCGCTGGAAGGTCCTCGTAGCGGAGCTACTAGGGCATTTCGGCAACGCGGGAAGCGTGCGTGCCAGGGCGTGGCCGCCCGATCAGAGGTCACCCGACAGGCTCTGAGCCGGTTCCATGACGCAGCCACCACGAAGCCCGACGGCCGCCCCGTGCGTCCGCCGGGCTTCGGCGTGTCCAGGGCGTGTTTCGGAAGTCCCGCCTGCCAGGCGACGCCTGGGCCGCCCTACGGGCGGGCGACGCCGCTTCCGAAACACACCCTAGAAGAGTGCCGGTGCGTCGGCCTCCGTTCCGTTCTCGAAGGCCAGCAGTCGCTGCTTGCGGTCGAGTCCGCCGCCGTAGCCGGTGAGACTGCCCGACGCTCCGATGACCCGGTGGCAGGGGACGATGATCCCGACCGGGTTCTTGCCGTTGGCCAGGCCCACAGCGCGGGAAGCACCCGGCTTGCCCAGGTTTTCGGCGAGTTCCCCGTACGAGCGTGTCTCGCCGTACGGGATCGACCGGAGCTGTTCCCAGACGCTGCGCTGGAACGGGGTGCCGTCCAGCTGCAGGGGCAGGTCGAACTCCCGCAGCTCGCCCGCGAAGTAGGCGTCCAGCTGGCGGATCGTCTCCGTGAAGGGACGCGGGTCCGGGTCGCCGAAGGTTTCCTCGGGCGGGCGGTGTCGCTGCCCGGTCATATAGAGGCCCGAGAGGACGCCGTCGGTGGCGACGAGGGTCAATGGACCGTACGGGCTGTCGACGACCGTGTGCTGCCGGGTCGCGGCGCGTGTCGCAGTCATGAGTGAACTCCCTTATACGGGAAGGTGATTGATGGGGTGATCGTCGACGGTCCAAAGGTACTGGACCGCGTACGCCCGCCAGGGACGCCAGGCCGCCGCGCGTGCGGTCAGCGCCGCGGGGGTCGACGGGAGACCGAGTTCCTCCGCGGCCCGTCGGATGCCGAGGTCGGTGGGGAGGAAGGCGTCCGGGTCGCCGAGCGCTCGCATCGCGATGACCTCGACGGTCCAGGGGCCGAAACCTGGCAGGGTGATGAGTTCGGTCCGGGTCCTCTCCCAGTCGGTGTCGGTGCCGAGTTGCAGCGAGCCGTCGGCGAGAGCGCCGACGAGGGTCGTGAGGGTGGTGCGACGGCTGCGCGGCAGCGCGAGCTGCTCGGTGTCGAGCCCGGCGAGCGCTTCCGGAGTCGGGAAGAGGTGGGTGAGACCGCCCTCGGGGTCGTCGACGGGGACGCCGTGGGCGGTGACCAGGCGGGCCGCGTGGGTGCGGGCGGCAGCGGTCGAGACCTGCTGGCCGAGCACCGCTCGTACGGCGAACTCCGCCCCGTCGACGGTACGCGGCACCCGCCGCCCCGGCTCCTTGTCGACCAGCGGAGCAAGCAGCGGATCGGCCCGCAGCTGATCGTCGACGGCCACCGGGTCGGCGTCCAGGTCGAGCAGCCAGCGGCAGCGGCTGATGGCGAGGGTGAGATCGCGCGGGTCGGTGAGCGAGAGCCGGCACGCGATGTGGTCGGGGCGCGGAGTGAGGGCGACGATGCCGTGCCCGTACGGGAGAGCGAGCGTCCGGCGGTAGGCGCCGTCGCGCCACTCCTCGACGCCGGGGACCGCGGTCGCGGCGAGATGACCGAAGAGGTTGGAGGGAGTGAGCGGGGCCCGGTACGGCAGCCGAAGCGTGATCACTCCCGGCGTCGCCGGCGGTTTCGCGGACCGGGCGGCGCGGGTGCGCAGCTCACTCGGCGCGAGCGCGAAGACCTCGCGGACGGTGTCGTTGAAGGTACGGACGGACGAGAAACCGGCCGCGAACGCCACGTCGGCCATGGGGAGTTCAGTCGTCTCGATGAGCAGCCGGGCGGTCTGGGCGCGCTGGGCGCGGGCCAGGGCGAGCGGACCGGCACCCAGCTCGGCGAGCAGCTGCCGCTCGATCTGCCGGGCGGAGTAGCCGAGCCGGGCGGCCAGCCCCGGCACACCCTCGCGGTCGACGACCCCGTCCCCGATGAGTCGCATCGCACGGGCGACGGAGTCGGCGCGGGCGTTCCACTCCGGGGAACCGGGGCTGGTGTCGGGCCGGCACCGTTTGCACGCCCGGAAACCGGCCTGCTGGCAGGCGGCGGCACTGGGGTAGAAGGTCATGTTCTCGACCTTGGGCGGTACGACAGGGCAGCTCGGACGGCAGTAGATCCTGGTGGTCAGGACCGCCGTGAAGAACCAGCCGTCGAAGCGGGCGTCCTTGGACTGGACGGCCCGTACGCAGCGCTCGGTGTCGGTGTACATGGCTCAAGCATGAGCCACCCGACAGTGCCGGGCTGGCGGAAATCCGACATCAGCCTTCCGCTGCCAGGGCCTGTTCGAACTCCGTGTACGCATGTGCGTCGAACAGAGCGAACCGCACCTCCTCCACCGGAGCTCCCGCCTCCGCCAGGACCGTGCGAACGGCGATCCGCGCGCCGTCGTCCAGGGGCCAGCCGTAGATGCCGGTCGAGATCGTGGGGAAGGCAACGGTCCCCGCACCCAGCTCGGCGGCCACCCGCATTGCTTCCCGGTAACAGGAGGCCAGCAGCGCGGAACGGTCCTCGGCGCTGCTCCATACCGGCCCGACGGTGTGAACGAGCCGGGAACTCCTCTCCGTACTCGAAGCGAACTGAACCGCTCCGGATTTGTCAGAGGCGCGGAGCTGTGTCTGTGACCCGGGATTCTCGAGTGTGGCCAGGTGCGGGACCTTCTTGCCGGACTCGTCCTCGATCTCCACGGTGGTGATCTTGGCGTCGTGCCGCTGGCGGACACGCGACGGCCTCGTCACACGCAATGTGTACGCCGAGGCGCCGCCCAGAGGCGAGTACGAGCTGCCCCCGCTCGGGCACACGCTGCCGTCGCTGATTCATCGAAGCCGCGCCCGGATCCCGCCCGCCAGGACGGTCGGCACTGCGGTCCTGCCCTGAGGAATGCTGCCGGGCCCGTGCGTCACACAGCGACGTCGGCTTCGGCATCCGGGATCGACAGGGCCCAGGCGGCCATGGCCTCGAGGACGTCGCGCAGTCCCTCACCGACGGGGGTGAGGCGGTATTCGACGCGTGGGGGGATCTCCGCGTAGGTGGTGCGGGTGACGATGCCATAGGCCTCGAACTGGCGCAGTCGGCTCGTGAGGGTGTGCGGGCTGATGCCGGGCAGGGCATTGCGCAGTTCGGTGAAGCGGTGAGGGCCGTGCAGGAGTTCGCGCACGATGAGGGTGGCCCAGGGCCCGCTGAGCAGGTTGAGGAACCGGGCGACACCGCAGTCGGGCGGATGGGGGTGGGACATTTTTGGAGCATAGTCCATTAGTGCAGTTGATGTAACTGGCGCATTGCATGCACTAATGGGGACATGACCTACGTGATTCATGGCGCCACCGGCGCCCAAGGTGCTCCTGTCGTTGCCGCCCTCACTGCCGCGGGCAAGTCCGTCATTGCCTTGACCCGAAACGCGGCCGCTGCTGTACCCGGCGCGCAGGTGGTGGCCGTCGACTACTCCTCCACCGCGGACCTGACCCGGGCCTACCGCGACGCCGAGGGAGTGTTCGTCCACCTGCCCCTGGCCTCGGAAGAGGACCGCCTGGCTTATGCGCGCAACATCGTCGCCGCCGTCCGCGAGGCTCGGCCGGCCCGCGTGGTGTTCTCCACCAGCGGCGTCGACGTCCCCGAGACCGGTGATCCGGCCGAGAGCGCGGTCTCGACGCTGATCAACGGGCTGGCGGACAGCAAGGTGTCCTATGCGGTGATCGAGCCCCGGCTGTTCTTCGAGAACCTGCTCCTGCCGCCGGTGTTCGAAGCGGTCCGCGAGCAGGGCGTGCTGCGCTACCCGCTGCCCGCCGGCTTCCGCGTCTCCTGGTCCTCGCACCTGGACATCGCCGACGTCGCCGCCGCGCTGTTCGAGCGCCCGGATGTCACTGGTGTTGTCTCCGTCGGGCAGTACCCGGCGATCACGGGAGAGGAACTGGCCGGGGCATTCGCCAGCTGGCTCGGGCGGGACGTGGCCTACGAGGCGCTCACTCCCGACGCCTTCGGCGCATCCATCGCGCCCCTGATCGGGGAGGGCCCCGCCGCCGGCGTCGCCGCCAGCTACAAGGCCAAGAGTGCGCTGCCGGACCACTCGATCACAGCCGAACGCTCCGCCCAGGAGCTCCTCGGCATGACACCTCGGACCGCGAGCCAGTGGTTGGCTGACATCGGGCTCTGACCAAAATCGCCGACCGCACACCAGGTCAGAGAGACGAAAGGCCCAGGTCACGGAGCATGAACTCCGGTCCTGGGTCTTCGTTTTCCGATCGGCGCGGGCTCGCCGGCATGCAGCTCGTCGGCGCCGTGGTCGGCCTGGCACTAATGGCACTCAGCTTCATGCCCGGCCGGACGGCCGAAGAGCAACCGACCGCATGACACCGGCCTCGCAGGTGGTGGTGATCGGCGGCGGCCAGGCCGGCCTCGCCGCCGGCTACCGCCTGCGCGCCTCGATGATCTGGGTCAAAGACTTCACTCGGACCGTCGCGGCGCACAGGTGAAGGCAGGCGAGGCGGCTGAACGCCTCAGGGGATGAGGACGATCCGTCCGCGCAGGCCGCCTTCGGCCAGCCGTGCATGGGCCTCGACTGCGGCGTGGAGAGGGTAGGTCTGTGCGACGCGGGCCAGCAGCACGCCCTGGTCGGCGAGGCGGGACAGTTCGGTCAGCAGGGCGCCGTCGGCCTGCACGCTGAGGGCACCGACGCGGATGCCACGCTCGGAGCGGGGCTCCTGACCGGGCCACAGACCGGCGTAGGCACCGCCGTCACGGACGGCGGCGAGCGCGTCGGACCCCAGCCCCGCGGCGTCGAGGACACCGTCGAAGCCGGCCGGTGCGAGGGCCTGTCCGCGGGCCAGGAAGTGGTCGGCGCCACGGGAGATGAGGAATTCCTTGTAGTCGGCGGAGGCGAGCCCGGTGACCTCCAGTCCCTGCTGGTGGGCAAGTTCCACGGTGTGGGCGCCGACGCCGCCACCTGCTCCGGTGACCAGCAGGCTCTGCCCGGGGACGAGGGCGAGCAGGCGCAGCGCCTGGGCGGCGGTCGTCGTGTTCAGGGGCAGCGTCGCGGCGTGGGTGTCGTCGAGGGTCGTGGGAGCCGGCGCGAGGGTGTCGGCGTCCAGGACGACATAGTCGGCGTGGGTGCCGAGCGGCGTGTGGTGGCCGGTGGCCAGGGCGATGACGCGGTCGTCGGCCGACCAGGTGACGCCGGGTCCGACGGCGTCGACGGTTCCGGCGACGTCCCAGCCCAGGCCGATGCGCTCCTCGCCGCCGAAGACGCCGGAACGCATGGCCGCGTCCACCGGATTCAGCGCGGCTGCCGCCACCTTGATCCGCACCTGCCCAGGGCCTGGCATGGGTACCGGGTGCTCGGTGATCTCAACTGCGTCGGGCCCGCCGAAGCGGGAAACGGTTGCAGCGCGCATGGACATGGTTTTCCTCCTGAAGCGGCCGGAGCGCCGCCGAATATCTGGTGGTCACGTCTCGCTGGCGGGCGACAGCTTCGATCCTGCTGCCGGCGGGCCCTTTGAAGGAGCCGGGGCGGCATGCACAGGGCTGCTTGGGGTGCGCAGCGTGGTCGAGCCAGGGGCCTTCCCTATCGCACGCCCGTGACGTGGTTTCTTACCGTTGGTGCGTAACGCCATGATGAGTCAGAATGGAAATGCCCGCAAAAGGCACACGCGTGTGCGGAACGGGAAGGACAGGTGCGTCATGCACGACACGGCGATGGACGGGCGGGCCGCCGCATTGTCGGGCCCCTGCGCTCGCTGGCCGGTGGAGCAAGGCGAGACCATCCGGCAGATCGTGGAACGAGCCGGCGACAAGTGGACCGTGCTCGTGATCGGCACCCTGGAACACGGGCCCCTGCGCTACACCGACCTGCAGCGTTCCATCGCGGGGATCTCCCAGCGCATGCTCACGCACACCCTGCGCCAACTGCGACGCGATGGTCTGGTCACCCGAACCGCCTACCCTGAGGTGCCGCCGCGGGTGGAGTATGCACTGACCGATCTGGGCGCCACCTTGCTCGACGCCGTCACCGCGCTGATCGACTGGGCCGGCACCCACCACGACGAGATCTGCCAGAACCGCTCCCACTTCGACGAGGCAGCCGTGACAGGCTGACACGACAGCCGTGGGACGGCCCCCAAGAACCTGCGCGGTGCGGATAAAGATCTTGCCCGATCCTCCACCCGAGATTTCCGGGAGGGCTCTCGGTGCGGTGATGGGCAGCCAACGTTAACAACGCGGTAACGGCCTGGTGCACGATAGGGAGCCCGCTCGCTATCGTGCACCAGGCCGTAAAGGCCGACGCCCCCGCTTGGGACTCCGCCCTTACCGAACCCGTCTGACAGGGGGCTCAGGCGCGGTGGGTCAATCCGACCATGGTTTCCGTTAGCCGAGTTGCCGAACGAACGCCTCGTACGCACGGTCGTCGAAGAGGACGAACCGCACCTCTTCGACCGCTGTCGGTGTGTTCCGCACCGTCTCCACTGCAATACGAGCCGCATCGTCCATGGGCCACCGGTACACACCGGTGGAGATCGCCGGGAACGCGACCGTCCGGGCGCCCAGCTCGTCGGCTACGCGAAGCGACTCCCGGTAGCAGGAGGCAAGAAGCGAAGGATCATTGCCTGAAACCTGGTATATCGGGCCGACCGTATGGATCACCCATCGGGCGTCGAGCTTCCCTGCCGTGGTCGCTACCGCCTGGCCGGTCGGTAGCCCTTTTCCGTACTGCGAGGCGCGCAGCTCGTGGCAGGCGGCGAGGATCTCCGGGCCGCCACGCCGGTGGATCGCGCCGTCGACTCCGCCGCCGCCGAGCAGCGAGGAGTTCGCGGCATTGACGATGGCATCGACGGACTGCAGGGTGATGTCGCCGCGGACCAGGGTCACCGTGACATGCGGGGGTCTACGCATGCTCCCATCATGCCGTTCCCGGGGCTGCTTCGCGGGACGGGAGCTGCGCCGTACCGCGCGTTCACCTGCAGGGCGCCAGGTGTGCCGCATGACCGGCCGGGCAGGACGCCGGTGGCAGCCGAGGTTCGCGGGGCGGTGTGGTCGGGCGCCTTGCCGCGCAGCCTGTTCGGCCTGCCCTCAGGTCGCGCGGAGCCTGCGCCACACCGCCTTGGCCGCGTGGTGGCCGGACATCCCGTGCACGCCGGGCCCGGGCGGGGTGGCCGAGGAGCACAGGAACACCGCCGGGTGCGCCGTCGCGTACGGCACGCGGGCGAGCTTGGGCCGGATCACCGTCTGCAGACC
This sequence comes from Streptomyces sp. NPDC051286, assembly GCF_044455345.1. Lineage (NCBI taxonomy): Bacteria > Bacillati > Actinomycetota > Actinomycetes > Kitasatosporales > Streptomycetaceae > Streptomyces > Streptomyces sp. NPDC051286. Next base: position 127,447 of record NZ_JBITER010000006.1, read on the forward strand.
GGCGAACGCACCGCACGCGATGTCACCGCCGACGTAATTGGCGTTGCGCGCGGCGAGTTGGGGAGGGCCTGCGACGGCGCGGGCGAGGACCAGATCACGGAAGTCGGGGGCGAACCGCTCCAACTGCCTCTCGATGACCTCGGTGGCGTCGCCCTCCCAGCCCGCCGGGACATGTCCGTACACCCAGAAGACGTGACGGCCCTCGGGCGCGCGGGACGGGTCGACCAGGCTGGGCTGTGCGGTGATCAGGAACGGCACGCTCGGGTCGCGGCCTGCCACGGCTGCCCGCATCGCGCTGTCGATCTCGCCTGCCGTGGGCCCGATATGGACCGTGCCGGCCCGCCGGGCCTCCTCCGCGGTCCAGGGGACGGGGCCCGACAGCGCATAGTCGATCTTGAAGCAGGAGGCGCCGTACCGGTAGTCGCGGTAGGCGCGGCCCAGTCCGGCGATCCGCGCGAGGGCGGTCGGCGAGGTGTCGAAGACATAGGCGCGGGCGGGCGGGAGTTCGTCGAGGCGCTTGACCTCCGTGCCGGTACGGATCGTGCCGCCCAGTTCACCTACGTACGAGGCGAGGGCGTCGGAAATGGCCTGTGAGCCGCCGCGCGGCACCGGCCAGCCGTTCTCATGGGCGGCGACGGCGAAGAGCAGCGCGATGCCGCCGGTCGCAAGGCCGCTGGTGGGGGCTATGGCGTGGGCGGCGAGCCCGGCGAACAGGCCGCGCGCCTTCGCACCCCGGAACCGGCGGGCGAGGAGCGTGGCGGGCTGGATCGCATCCAGCCCGAACCGGACCCAGCGGTACGGGTCGCGCGGCAGCCCGATCCACGGCGTGCGCAGGAAGTCCTCCGCGAGCGTGTCCCAGTGGCCGAGGTACGGGGCAAGCAGCCTTCGGTACGCCCCCGCGTCCTGCGGTCCGAGTGACATGGCGCTCTCCCCCACCGAACCGGTGAGCACGGCGGCGGAGCCGTCCGGGAAAGGGTGAGCGAGCGACAGCTCGGGCTGGAGCCACTCCAGGCCGTGCCGACCGAGCGGCATTCGGGCGAACGCGGGAGAGCCGATGCCCAGCGGATGCACGGCTGAACACGGGTCGTGGCGGAAGCCGGGGAGTGTGAGCTCCTCGGTACGGGCGCCGCCCCCGACCGTCTCCTGCGCCTCGAACACTTCCACGGAGAAGCCCCGGCGGGCCAGTTCGGCTGCGGCGGTCAGTCCGTTGGGGCCCGCCCCCACGACGACGGCATCGAGCATCGATGGCACCTTCGGACTCCTTCGTCAGCCGACGGCAAGAAACTCCAGGATATTCCGCTGCGCCGACAGCCGAACCGCGGGTACCGTCCGGGCCGATGAATACGGAATCGGCAGCGGAACGAACTCGCGCATCGATGGTCGACGACATGGCGGCCCGGCTGACCACGGTGTCCGGCATCCGGGCCGTCGCCCTCGGCGGCAGCCGCGCCCGTTCGACGCATCGCCCGGACTCCGACTGGGATCTCGGCGTCTACTACCGCGGGACACTCGACCTGGTCGCCCTGACCGCACTCGCCTCTCAGGCGCAGGGCTCCCCGGTGGAGGTGGCCGGTCCGGGCGGCTGGGGTCCATGGGTCAACGGCGGCGCCTGGCTGCGGGTGGACGGCACGGCGGTGGACTGGATCCTGCGCGACCTGGACCGGGTCGAGAGCGTCTGGTCCGACTGCGGTGAGGGCCGCTTCGAGGTGGGCGTCCAGCCCGGCCATCCGCTGGGCTTCTGGTCGCCCTGCTATCCCGGCGAGGTCGCCCTGGGCCGCGTACTGGCCGACCCCTACGGCGAATTGACGGAACTTCAGCAGCAGACGCGCGACTATCCAGAACCCCTGCGCAGGGCGCTCTGCGACGCCGCGTGGGAGGCGGACTTTTCCGTCATGGCGGCACGCAAGTCGGCGTCCTCCGGGGACACGCTCCATGTCGCGCTCTGTCTGTCACGGGCATTCGGGATTCTGGCCCAGGCCCTCCACGCCCACCACCGCACCTGGTGCCTGAACGAGAAGGGGGCGCTGGCCGCGGCCGCGCTGCTGCCGCAGACTCCGGCGGACTTCGCCGAGCGGGTCGGTGGGGCGCTGCGCGGCCTGGACTCGGCCGCGGTGGAGACGGCGGCGTCCGTGGTCCGCGACGTGCGGGCGGTTCTCGGGTGAAAAAGGGGTTCTGCCGGGGACCGGGCCCATTTTAGGATCCCAGCATGATCGCCGAACTTCAGTGCGTGGTGCTCGACTGCCCCGATCCCGTACGCCTGGCCGAGTTCTACCGGTCGATCCTCGGCGGCCGGGTGAACGAGCCGGACCGACGGTGGGCACTCGACGAGAACTGGGCGACGCTGCACACCGACGCCGGTCTCGTCCTGGCGTTCCAGCGGGTGGCGGACCACCGCCCGCCGCAGTGGCCGGACCCTGCGCGGCCCCAGCAGTTCCACTTGGACTTCGGTGTGCCCGATCTGGACGCGGCGCAGGCGGAGGTCGTCGCGGCGGGCGCGACCGTGCTCGACGACGGGGGCGGGGGCGGGGAGGCGGACGCGGAGCGGCCGTGGCGGATCTATGCCGACCCGGCTGGGCACCCGTTCTGCCTGGTGCTGCACCGGGTGGCGTAGCCGCTGCGGCCTCTTCTGGTGCCGCGGGTGTGCCGACCGGGCCACCGGACCCCGTTCCGGGCGGTACGTCGACCGGTTCACGGACACCACCGCCCATGAGCAGGCGCACGACCCGGTGGCCCGGGCCCGGCCCGCCGCGGTGACCCTCGCGCTCATCGCCTGACCGGGGCCGCCTGGGCAGGTCAGCCCCCGGCGCGCAGCGCCGCCAGGATCCGTTCGGCCGTCGCCTTGTCGCGCGCGGCCGTGAACGGCAGCTCGTTGCCCCCGGCGATGCGGAACGGGGCACCCGAGAGCGTGGCCTGGGCGCCGCCCGCCTCGGTGACCAGGAGCAGGCCCGCCGCATGGTCCCAGGCGTACTCCCAGCTGAAGGCGACCGCGTCCTGGTCGCCGCGGGCGACGGCCAGGTATTCGAGGCCCGCGGAGCCGCACGGACGGGCGTGGATGCCCTCGACGAACAGGCCCAGCAGGGCCCGCTTCTGGGCGTCGGTGGTGTAGTCGGGGTGCGACATCGCGACTTCAAGTGCGGCGCCGGGCGCGGGCGATCCGGAGCGTATCGGCTCACCGTTGAGCACGGCTCCCCGGCCGCGTACCGCGACCGCCATCTCGTTCAGGGCCGCGGCGTACGTCCAGGAGGCAAGGAGTTCGCCGCGGTGGGCGAGGGCGACGAGGGTGCAGAAGCCGGGCTCGCCGCGGACGAACTGGCGGGTCCCGTCGACCGGATCGACGATCCAGACCGGTGCGTCGCCACCCAGGGCGTCGTACACCTTCGGATCGGCGTGGACCGCCTCCTCACCGACGACCACCGAACCGGGGAGCAGCCGCGTCAGGGACGCGGTGAGGTGTTCCTCGGCAAGGCGGTCGGCGGTGGTGACGAGGTCGTGCGGACCGCTCTTCTCGACGATCTCGTGTGCGGCGAGCTGTCGGTAGCGCGGCATGATCTCGGCGGCGGCCGCTGCGCGGACCGCCTCCTCGACCTCGGTCAGGTCCCCGGCAAGGAAGTCATCGATCATGGCTCCAGCTAAGCACGGTCCACCGGGAACCCGACGACCTGGTCATGACGTGGAGGTGGCCGGTCAGCGACCGACGGCGTATCCCTGCATGCCGCGGGCGTTCGCGGCGGCGGAGAGCACCCCGGTCTCCGGATCGCGGGCGACGGCGCACATCCGCCCTTCCGACCACGGGTCGCCCACGGTGACGTCATGGCCCCGGCGGCGGAGCTCCTCGACGACCACCGGATCCATGCGCTCTTCGACGGTGACGCTGCCGGGCCGCATGCCACGCGGGAAGAACGAGCCGGGGAAGCTGTCGTTGTGCCAGTTCGGGGCGTCGATGGCACCCTGCAGGTCGAGTCCACCGCGTACGTCGGCGCGCAGGGCGACAGCGAGGAAGAAGTGCAGTTGCCACTGGTCCTGCTGGTCGCCTCCGGGGGTACCGAAGGCCATCACCGGGACGCCGTCGCGCAGGGCGAGGGACGGGGTGAGGGTGGTGCGGGGGCGGCGGCCGGGGGTGAGGGAGTTCGGCAGGCCCTCATCGAGCCACGCCATCTGGAGGCGGGTGCCGAGCGGGAAGCCGAGCTCCGGCACGATTGGGTTGGACTGCAGCCAGCCGCCGCTGGGGGTGGCGGAGACCATGTTGCCCCAGCGGTCGACGACATCGATGTGGCAGGTGTCGCCGCGGGTCGCGCCGTCCGCTGCGACGGTCGGCTCACCGGCAGCGGCGCCGCCCTTGGCCACGGTCGGCTCGCCGGCGCCCGCAGCCGGGATACCCATGGCGTCGAAGCCTGCCTCGCCCGCGGCGACGGCGTGCGCGTGGCCGCTGAGGACGGGGGTGCGGCCCCCGGGGCTGCCGGGGCGCAGCTCGTACGATGCCTCGTCGGTGATGAGCGCGCGCCGCTCCGCGTTGTACGGCTCCGAGAGCAGGATGTCGAGGGGGACCTCGGCGGCGTCGCCGTACCAGGCCTCACGGTCGGCCATGGCGAGCTTGCAGCCCTCGATGAGCAGATGCACGTACTCCGCGGAGCCGTACCGCGGAAGCTCGGCGGGGAGCAGGGCGAGCTGCTGCAGGAAGGCGGGGCCCTGGCTCCAGCCGCCGGCCTTGGCGAGCGTCCAGCCGTTCCAGTCGTACGTGGCGGGCGCCTCGTACGACGCGGACCAGCCGGCCAGGTCGGCGGCGGTGAGGGTGCCGGTGTGGCGGGCGCCACTGGTGTCCACGGTGGGCCGGGCGGCCTGGCGGACCAGGGCCTCGGCTATGAAGCCCTCGCGCCAGATCTTCCGGGCGGCGTCGATCCGGGCGGTGCGGTCGTCGCCGCCCGACTTCTCGGCCTCGGCGATCAGGCGGCGCCAGGTCGCGGCGAGTGCGGGGTTGCGGAACAGCTCCCCCGGCTTCGGGGACGTGCCGCCAGGGAGGTAGACGTCGGCGGAGGACTGCCATTCGGTCTCGAAGAGCTCGCGGACGCTCTCGACGGTCTGACCGATCTGCTCGACTGGTGCGTGGCCGTCCTCCGCGTATCCGATCGCGTACCGCAGCACCTCGGCAACCGACTTGGTGCCGTAGTCGCGCAGCAGCAGCATCCAGGCGTCGAACGCGCCGGGGACCGCGGCGGCGAGCGGTCCCGTGCCGGGGACGAGGTCGAGACCGAGGGAGCGGTAGTAAGCGACGGTGGCACCCGCGGGGGCCGGGCCCTGACCGCAGAGCACCTGCACGTCGCCGTCCTGGGGCGCCAGGATCATCGGCACTTCACCGGCCGGGCCGTTGAGGTGCGGTTCGACGACGTGCAGGACGAATCCGGCGGCGACGGCGGCGTCGTAGGCGTTGCCGCCGTCCTCCAGGACGGCCATCGCGGACTGTGAGGCGAGCCAGTGAGTGGAGGACACCATGCCGAAGGTGCCCTGGAGGGTGGGTCGGGTCGTGAACACAGGGCCTCTCACCTCGCTGTTTCCGGGCCTCGGCCAGTCCGCTTGGCGCTCAGGATCGACCCTGGGGAGAATCTGGGCATTCGGGCCAGAACCCTCCTCCATGTGCTCCCCAGCAGGCTATCAATCGCCCTGCGCCCCTTCTTCCCCACCTCTGACACGAAGGGGCCTGATACACGATCGGGTGACAAGGGAAGTTGTACCTGTGCGCGATCAGGGATGCCTTCAGCAGGAGGATCGTCGGCCACTCCATCGAAACAATCAGTTACGGCCTGGTGCACGATAGAGAGTGGATCAGCGAGCGGCGTCATGCGGCTTCGAATCCAAGGCGGAGGAGGGAGGCGACGCGAAGGGGGCCCTCCCATGCCTTCAAGGCCATGGGGGAGTCGTCGACCGATGACAACGCCGGAGGCGGAGTCGCATGACGCCGGGAGCCCGCTCGCTATCGTGCACCAGGCCGTTAGTAAGGCACCGTGTCACACAAGGTCTCAGCCCAGGCAGAGGCACCATACTTGTTCGCCGCGCGCACCGTGACGCAGATCTCGTCACCGGAGTACGGTCCCTTGATCGTGTAGCTGGTGCTGCCGGTTGAGTAGGTGACGTCGACGTTCTTCTTGGTGAAGTTGCTGCCCGTGTTGGTGTAGTGGATGTCGTACCTGGTCGCTCCGGAGATCGCCGACCAGCTCACCTTGATTGGCATGTCACACGCGCCAACGCAGGAGTTGGTGTACACGGCCTTGTAGCTCTTCATGGCGGGCGGCCGCGAGCCGGAGGACGAGCCGCCGGAGCCTGACGAGTTTCCGCCGTCCGAGCCCGTAGAGCCAGACGACCCCGTAGATCCGGACGCGCCGCTGGTTGCGGTGCCGCCGCTGACAGATCCGGTGTTGCCACCGGATGAACTGCCGCCACTGCCGGATCCGGCGTTGCCATCAGATGAACTGCCGCCGCTCTCCAAGACGTTCGGCCTACCCGGCCGCTTCTCGCCGCCCTGCCCCTTCTCGCCGTCCTCACCCTTGCCGTCGCCCCCGTCCTTCCGGTTTCCTCCCTTGGAAGGTGAACTGCTCGGGGCGCTCGGCAAGTTGCTTCCATCAGGAGTGGCGCTCGCGCTGCTGCCCGGTGACTGAGCTTGTGTTCCGTCCCCGCCGCCGCCCCAGAAGGGCTGGATCAGGAGGGTCGTGCCGCCGCCGACGGTAATGACGGCAACGATGGGCAGAACGATGAGCCTGTGGCGCCGGCGGGGCCGCTGTTCGTGCTCCCGCCGTCGCGTCGTGGTGTCGTTGTCCGCCGGGACGACTTCGGGAGGCCCGTCCTTCGGCCGCAGCCCGACGGTCGCCAGGTCCACGGGCTCCTCCCGCAGGGGCGCCGCCTCGGCGTCGAGCAGCCGCGCGGACTGCTGCGCGAGGTGCGCAACGACACCGGCAGGCAGCCAGGCACTGCGCGTAGCGCGGGGACGCGGCCGCCCGGCGTCATCCAACAGCTCGTCGACGTCAGGCCGTTGGTCGATGCCCTTCGTCAGGCACCGGGCGATGAGCGCCCGCAGCGCGGCGTCCTCGACACGCGTCAGGTCGGGCTCGCCCTCCACGATCTGGAACATCACCGCGTGCTGATTGCTTGCCCCCTGCCCGAACGGCAGCTGCCCCGTAGCCGCATACGTCAGCACGCACCCGAGGGTGAACACGTCGCTCTTGACCCCCGCGCGCTGCCCGCGAACCTGCTCCGGCGACATGAACCCTGGTGAGCCGATGACCATGCCCGTACTGGTCAACAAGGACTCGACGGACGTCTCGAGCGCCCGCGCGATCCCGAAGTCGATGACCTTCGTGCCGTCCACGGTGAGCATCACGTTGGAGGGCTTCAGGTCACGGTGCACGATCCCGGCGCCGTGAATGTCTTTGAGCGCCTTCAGCAACCCGTCGGCGAGGAAGTGCAGGGACGCGGTCGGTAACGGCCCATACAGCCGGACGACTTGCTCAAGCGAGAGACCGGGAACGTACCCCGTGGCGACCCACGGCGATTCGTCGCCCGGACCCGCGTCGAGCACCGGCGCCGTGTACCGCTCATCAACCCTTCGCGCCGCCTCGATCTCCCGCCGGAACCGCGCCCTGAACTGCTCGTCGGACACGTGCTCTTCGTGCACCACCTTCACGGCTACGGTCCGCCCGCTGTCCGACCGCGCGAGGAACACCCGCCCCATGCCACCGGCACCAAGCCGCCCGAGCAGCAGATACGGCCCGATGCGCGCGGGATCGCTCACGGCGAGCGGCTTGATACCTCCGTCGACGCTGTCGTCCCGCTCGTCGCGTCCGTCCCCGTTCGTACCGCTCATGATGGTGTGACTCCCCCGCTCTTCCCGCCTGGTCAACGGCGCATCTCGGTGAGAATAGACGCTGTTGATGTACCTGGTGAAGTTGAAGGACGCGTTGTACGAGCGAGGCGATTGTTACTTATCGTTTCATAATGAGGTTCAAAGTCTTCTCAAGCAGATAATGCTGCAGGCGAGTTGGAGCAGGCCGGGACGGAGGTCGAAGCGCGGCGAGCCCCTCGGCGCGACGGGCGAGCATATCGTGCGCTCGACCGGCGTACGAGGACCCGCCTCACACCGGCCACGTGCCGCCGGGAATCACGGCACGAGCGCCACCAGGTGTCCGCTGCCGCTGAGCGACGTCAGGTCGATGTCGGCCACGCAGCGGACCTGCACGTAGTTGAGCGTCAGTATCCCTTCCACGTGCACACTGCCGGTTCCCTCCACGAAGTCCCGCACCGACGACCCGCCGACCCGGGCGCTCGCCACCCGGCAGCGCCGGCTCACCGCGCTCATGACGCATCGCACGCCCGACACGCCCGAAGGGCTCGGCGTGCTGCTGCGCGGGCTGCGGGAGTGCGCGTCGCCCCTCTCCTGCGGTGGCCCGACGGATGACCTGGCGCTCGCCGCCCGCGCTCTGCGCACCGCGCTGAGCGGCGCCGACCAGGCCGCCGCGGTCGCCGACGCCCATCAGGTCCTGCGAATCGGGCGGCCGCGCGCCGCGTGGGCACGGCGCGGCCCGCACCATACAGGTACCGCCGACCGGGCCGAACGGGGAAGTACCGCTCCGGCGAGAGGCAGTTGACGGGACGGCGCCCCGCCCGCCGACCCCCTTCCCTGCACCCGGATGTGGCCGGTGCGCCGTGGCAGACTACGATCATGACTGAAGCAGTGAAGGGCCCCGCCAGCTACTTTCCGTCGATCGAGAAGACGTACGGTCGGCCGATCTCGGAGTGGAAGGACCTCATCGGGTCCTCGCCCCTGACCAAGCACATGGAGCTGGTCTCCTGGCTCAAGGCCGAGCACGGCCTCGGCCACGGCCACGCCAACGCCCTCGTCGCGCACACCCTCGCGGAGGGCAAGGGCAAGTAACAGCGCCGTGATCGCCGGAACGGCTCGACACTTGCCGTAGGCGAGCATGGCGCGGTTCGCCAGGGCACGGCGGGCGGTGGGCCGGGTTCATCGAGGGCATGCGGACGTCGTGCGGCCCGCGCAAGGCGATGAAGTGACGCACAGTGTGGTGTAGTTGGGCCGCCCGTCGATCCTCTGAGCTTGATTCGAACCAGCGGTGTTCAAGCGTGGTCATGCGGGACTTGGGTTCGTGAGGTGCGCTTGAGCTGTGTGATGATGCACCAACAACGACCTGCCTGGGTGGGACGGGTGCGTCAGAAGGGACGAGAACGCGTCGTGGGCAAGGACGGGGCGTCCATACCGGACGAGGAGTGGGAGCGCTTCCTGCGGGAGGCCGAGGCCGGGACGCAGGGCGCGCCGGAGGAGCCGTCGGCGCGGGCCCGGATGGTGGCGCGGCGGATGCGGGAGGAGACCGGCCCGCCGGAGGGGTGGCGGATTCACCAACCGGTCCGGCGGCGACAGGGCAAGGGCTGGTACGTGGTCGGTCTGCTGGTCGTGGTCGGCTTGCTGGTCGTGGCGCTGGATCCGGGGCGGGTGGCTGGATGGTTCGGAGGCGGAGGCGGCGGCGGCGAGAGTGGCCCCCTCGCCGCTGAGTCGGAGCGCCCGGATCACCCGCCGGCGACAGTGGCGGCAGCTCAACTGCCCACGTTGGAAGAGCCGTTCAGGGGGTCGCCAGCGGCGCGGTGGGCCGACGGGACGGCGGGGATCAGCCTTCCTGCGGCACGGGCGGCCGGCTGGATGAGCAAGGAGCAGGTCGCGCAGGCGCTCGACGGGACCCGGGACTTCCTTGTCGCGTCCAGCCTGGATCCTGATGTGCTGCGCGGGGAGCGGCCCACGAAGGCGATCGCGTTGATCAATCCGCATCAGCAGGATGTCCAGGACTACCTGTCGACCACGTTCCGCGCGCCCAGCCGGGAGAACGATCCTCTGCTGCTGTTCAGCCGATTCGCGAAATCGAAGGTGCGGCTCGTCGGGAACGTGGTCAAGGCACGAGGACGGATCACGTACCGGGAAGGTAGGCGCGGTGCGGTCGAGGTGACCACCGATGTCACGTACGTCTATCCGGTCGTACGTGCCGCATCGGGAAGCGATGAAGTCGCGCGCACCATCGTGCGCCGCGAGGTCGTGATGAGCTGGGACGACCCGGCGAAGGTGGTCATCGAGCCGGGGACGTTCTCCCTCGTCTCCTACAATGTGGACACCACCAACGGAGGCTGTGACACCTTCACCGGCTACTTCACCCCCGAGTTCAGCGCCGAGTTCAGCGCCGAGCGCGCAGTCACGGGCTCGGGAGACGGCCCCGAGGTCGACCCGTACGACCGGAGCACGTCGATGGACGCGCGCATGCGGGAGGCCGCGGAAGCGGGGTGCGGGACCGCCACACGGACTTAGCTGACTGGCCTTCGTTCTTACCGCCGGACAGGCTGGCGACGCACCCGCCTTCATGCACGTGATGGCCCGCCTGCGCGTTCCTCGATGGCGAGGACGGCGGCCGGGGCCTGTGCCAGAACGTCCTCCGGCCACTTCAGGGTTTCGTCCTCCAGGAAGCCCTCGTCCTTGCCCGGCACCGAGGAGTCGCACAGCGCGGTGACGAGCCCGGAGGTGCGGTGCACCAGGTTCACAGGCGCTGCCCGAGGACGGCCGAGCAGTCCTGGCCTGCGCGCCCAGCGCGCTCGGCGTCGGCGAGCCAGTCCCGGGTCGGAGCGGTCAGGCCAAGGTCGGTCCCACTTCCGATGCCGCTTCAGCGGCATCGGAGCTGCGTAGCCGCTCGTCACGAGCGAGCATTAAAGTGCGATGCGAGGTATGTGCGCGTCCATCCGGATGTCGGAGCAGCAGGCTCAGGGTCCACGCCGCGCGCTGGAAGGGAACGAAGCCGTGCATGGCGAGTACAAGGTGCCCGGCGGCAAGCTTGTCGTCGTAGATCTGGACGTCGAGGAAGGCGTACTGCGCAACGTGCGCGTCGCCGGGGACTTCTTCCTGGAGCCCGACGAGGCGATCCTCTCGATCAACAGGGCCCTGGAGGGCTCCCCTTCTTCGACGGACGCCGCAGGCCTGGCGGCCCGGATCACGGCGGCATTGCCGGAGTCGACCGTCATGCTTGGACTGTCCGCGGAGGGCGTCGGCATCGCCGTTCGGCGAGCCTTGGCCCACGCGACCGAGTGGAGCGACTACGACTGGCAGCTGGTGCACATGGAGCCGCAGGCTCCGGCCCTGCACATGGCGCTGGACGAGGTCCTCACCGCCGAGGTGGCTGCCGGGCGACGGGCCCCCACGTTGCGGGTCTGGGAATGGGCCTCGCCTGCTGTGGTCATCGGCAGCTTCCAGTCGCTGCGGAACGAGGTGGACCCCGGAGGCGCGGCGAAACACGGAATGACCGTGGTACGCCGTATTTCTGGTGGCGGGGCCATGTTTGTAGAGCCCATGAGTACGATCACCTACTCTCTGTCCGTGCCGGAGTCGCTGGTGTCGGGCCTCTCCTTTGCCGACAGTTACGCGTACCTCGACGACTGGGTCCTGGGCGCACTCGGCGACATGGGCATCAAGGCCTGGTACCAGCCCCTCAACGACATCGCCACCGACGCCGGCAAGATCGCTGGTGCCGCCCAGAAGCGGATGGTCGGCCCTGACGGTGGTCCTGGAGCCGTCCTGCACCACGTGACCATGTCGTACGACATCGACGCCGACAAGATGCTTGAGGTCCTGCGTATCGGCAAGGAGAAGATGTCCGACAAGGGCACCAAGAGCGCCAAGAAGCGCGTCGACCCGCTCCGCCGCCAGACCGGCCTCGCCCGGGAGCAGGTGATCGAGAACATGATCGCCTCCTTCCGTAACCGCTACGGGCTGACCACCGGCGACGTCACAGCGGAAGAGATGGCCCGGGCGGAGGAGCTGGTGCGGACGAAGTTCGCCACCGAGGAGTGGACCGCGCGAGTGCCGTAAACACCCCGCCGGGTGCCATGTGGCACCCGGCGGGAGCAGGCGCTTGCCCATGATCACGCAGACTCGTCGTGTCTTCCTCGTCCGACCTTGGTGGAACCGCGCAACACCATCACGTACTCGGCACTGCTTCGTGAGATCGGCCCCCGGCCGCGGGAGCTTCCGGGCCGGTGATTCCGTCGGGCGACCCGGAACGTCTCAGAGGTGCGGGTCCCGCGGCGCGACGAGACCCGACTCGTAGGCGAAGACGACGAGTTGGGCCCGGTCACGGGCGCCCAGCTTCGTCATCGCCCGGCTGACATGAGTCTTCGCGGTGAACGGACTGATCACCATGTGCGCGGCGATCTCCTCGTTGGTCAGCCCCCGTGCGGCCAGCGCACTGACCTCGCGTTCGCGCCGGGTCAGGGTCTCGAAGCCGGGGGCCGTGGCCCGGTCGGGCGGCCGGGAGACGAACTCGCCGATCAGCCGGCGGGTGATGGCGGGCGACAGCAGCGCGTCGCCGCGGGCCGCGACACGGATGGCCTGGAGGAGTTCGGCGGGCTCGGTGTCCTTGAGAAGGAACCCGGCGGCCCCGGCGCGCAGCGCGTCGAAGACGTACTCGTCGAGCCCGTAATTGGTGAGGATGACGACGTGGACACCGGCCAGCAGCGGGTCGGCGGCGATCTCGCGGGTGGCCTCGATGCCGCCCATCACCGGCATCTGTACATCGACGAGGGCAACGTCCGGGGTGTGGTGGCGAGCGAGTTCCACTCCCTGACGGCCGTCGGACGCCTCACCGACCACTTCGATGCCGTCCTCGGCGTCCAGCAGGGCGCGGAATCCGGCCCGCATCAAGGCCTGGTCGTCGACGATCAGCACCCGGATCGTGTCGTGGTGGTTCATAGTGCGGTTCCCGTTGTCCGCAGGGGCAGTTCGGCACGTACGGAGAAGCCGCCGTCCGGGCGTGGTGCGGCGGCGAGGGTGCCACCGAGTGCCCTGACACGCTCGCCCATGCCGGTGAGGCCGGTGCCCGGGGTGACGGAATCGCCGGGGGCGCAGGGACCCTGATCGTCCACGCTCACGGTCAACACGTGCTCCCCGTAGAGGAGTTCGACGGTCGTCCGGGCGCGGTCGGCGTGCCGGGCCACATTGGTGAGTGCTTCCTGCACGATGCGGTAGGCGGCCCGGTCGACGTCCGACGGCAGGGTGCGTTCGACGCCGGTGACGGTGACAGACAGTGCGATGCCCGCGGTGCGGGCCCGCTCGGCCAGCTCGTCCATGCGGTCCAGCCCCGTACCCGGCTCGACCACATCGGTTCGAAGCACCTCCAGGGTCGCTCGCAGCTCCCGCATCGCTTCGCCGCTCGCCTCCTGGATCGCGAGCAGCGCGGGCTCCACCTCGCTGCCCCGCTTGCGGGCCAGGTGAACGGCAACCCCGGCCTGGAGCTTGACGATCGAGATGGAGTGGGTCAGCGAGTCGTGCAGTTCCCGGGCGATCCGCAGCCGCTCCTCCCCTGCCCGGCGCAGCGCCGCCTCGTCGCGGCTGCGTTCGGCGTCGAGCGCCCGCTGCTCGGTCTGGCGGAGGTACGCCTGCCAGTTCTTGTCGATGAGTCCGGTGACCCCGGCGCAGAGGAACCAGCCGAGCAGCAGCAGGGTGCGCTCGACGGTGTCCTGTGCGCCTGGTGCCGCGACGATCAGGACCGTGAAATACCCGGCGAGGAAGAGGGCGCCGGCGGCGATGCCCCACAGGCGGTGTCCACTGCGTGCCGCCGCATGCACGGCGGCCAGCACGGGGAACGCCGCCCAGCTTCCGGGGTGGGCGTGCACGACGTACCCCAGCATGGAGACGGTGGTGACGGCGAGCACGGCGCGCGGCGCCCGCCGGTGCCCGGCGAGTGCCAGGGCGCCGCCTGCGACGAGCAGCAGGTCGAGCGTGTCCGGCCTCGAGGCGGCGCAGGCAGCGGCGAGGACCGCCGCGCCGATCGCGACGGCGAGTGCGGTGTCCAGCAGGTGAGTCCGCCGGTCGATGTCCCCCTGCATGAGCCGCACCCTAACTCCGCCCCGACAGCGTGGTCATCATCCTGCGGGACGGACTCCGCGCTACTCCCGGGGCAGTAGTCGCGGCCACCGCCGGTCGGCCGGGACCATCCTCAACTGCCTTCGGGTGTACGACGACCGGGCACCGTTCGACGGGTGAGCATCGTCTCCATGACCGGACCCTTTCGATACACCTCACCCGCACCACCGAAGTCGGCAGCCGGAGTCGTCGCCGATGTGTACGCACAGCTGGCCACCGACTTCGGTATCGACCGCGCCGCTACCTTTGTCGTGCTGTCCGCCGCGCCGCCCCTGCTGGCCGGCACCTGGGCCGTCATGCGGGAGTCCCTGCTGGCTGGGCAGGCGTCGCGCACCGGAAAGGAGGTAGTGGCCGCAGGGGTTTCGCTCGCCAACCGGTGCCCGTTCTGCGTCACCGCGCACACGGTGCTCCTGCATGCCACCGGCGACCACGCCCTGGCCGAGAGAATCGCCCGCGGCGAGCAGCCCGAAGACCCAGGACACCGTCAACTGCTGGCGTGGGGAAAGGACATGAGCACGCCGCAGCCTTTCCCGTCCGGGCAGGCGCCGGAGTACATCGGCACCGCGCTCGTGTTCCACTTCATCAACCGGATCGTGTCCTCCCTGCTGACCGAGGACATGCTGCCCGGGGGCGCCGAGAAGTACCGCCTGGTACGGAGCGTGGCGGGCCGCTCGCTGGCCCGTACGGTCCGCCGCGAACTTGTCCCCGGCAAGAGCCTGGCCCTGCTCGAGACAGAGGGGCCGGCGCCCGAGTGGGCGGCGGAGACCCCGATCGGCACCGCGTTCGGCGCGCTGCGCGCGGCGGCGCACCTGGGCGCGGGGCTGCTCAGCGACGAGGACGCCGCGCTGGTAAGGGCGTCGGTGGCGGCCTGGGACGGCGTCACGCCGTTCCCCCTGCACGGCGAGGAGCTGCCGGACCGGGCGGAGCGGCCGGGGGCACGGCTTGCGCTGCTCGCGGCGCGTGCTCCGTACCGGATCACGGACGAGGACGTGGCGGCCTGGCTGGCTCCCCCGTTCACCGATCACTGTCTGGTTCATCTGATCGCGTTCGGCGCGATCTGCGCCGTCGAACGCATCGAGGCCACCCTGACCACAAGGACCGAGGAGCACGCATGACCGTCACCGACGCGTGGAACGGACCGATCGGCCTGCACTGGGCCGACCATCCGGAGAACGCCGTCGCGGAGGCCATGGCCTCGCTCTCGGACCCGGAGCGCGTCCGCAAGGTGCTGGGCGCGGCGGGCTTCGAGGAGATCGGTATCGCCTCCGTGACGGCCACGACCTGCTGGGGGCGGGACGCGGCGGACGCGGTGGACTTCTTCGTCTCCCGTACGCCGGGGCTCGCCGTCTCCGACACCACTCGGGCCTCGATGACAAAGACCCTGCAGCCGTACGAGACGGGGGAGGGCGTGCTGCTGAGGTCGGGGGTGTGGGTGGTCGGCGCCCGCCGCCCGCTCTGACCGGCGGTGCGTCAGGCGCCCTCGGAGGCCGGAGGCCGGTGCTCGTACCAGCGCTGATCGGCCTCCAGCTGGGCGGCGAGGGAGATCAGCAGCTCCTCGCTGCGGGAGGGGCCGAGCAGCTGGGCACCGAGGGGGAGCCCGTCGGCGGTGAAGCCGGCCGGCACATTGATGCCGGGCCAGCCCAGCACGTTCCACGGCCAGGCGTACGGGCACGCCTCGGTGATCGCCACATCGGTGCGCCAGGCGCTCAGACCGTCGAATGTGCCGATCCGGGGCGGGGGCGCGGCGGTCGTGGGGGTGAGCAGTACGTCGAACCGGGCTCCCACCCGGGGCGCGTGGAAGAGCGCACCGATCCTGCGCTGCTGGCGCACCTCCCGGGCCCGGGCCGCCCGCACCACCCGGCCCCCGAGCCGGGTGCCGGTGCGCAGCGCGCTGCGGGTGCGCGGGTCGAGGAGGGCCGGTTCGGGGTGGAGTGCGGCAAGTTCGGCGATCCCGGCCGTGGCACGGGGGACGAAGCCGAGACCGATCAGCCCGTAACGTGGCCTGGCCTCCTCGACCTGATGGCCGAGCCGGGCGAGCGCCTCGGCGAGTGCGGTGACAGCCCGTCGCACGTCGGGGTGGGGGGCGGTACGGGTGAGGGTGAGCGGGGGCTGCCACGCGAGGGCGATCCGCAGCCGGCCGGGGTCGCGGCCGGCTGCGGCGGAGGCCGCGACGGGCGGGGGCCGGTGCAGGTCGTCGGGGTGAGGTCCGGCGGCCGCGTCGAGCAGCAGAGCGGCGTCGGCGACGGTGCGGGCCAGCGGTCCGTTGACGGTGAGCCCCTGGAAGGCGTCGTGGTGCGGGTGGACCGAGATGCGGCCGCGCTGCGGTTTGATGCCGACGAGATGGGTCCAGGCGGCGGGGATACGGACGGACCCGGCGCCGTCCGAGCCGAGGGCGGCGGGCACCAGCCCGGCGGCCACGGCCGCGGCGGAACCACCGGACGAGCCGCCGGGGGTGTGGTCGGTGTTCCACGGGTTACGGGTGGCACCGAAGGCGGGTCCTTCGGTGAAGGGCCACTGTCCGAGCTCGCAGGAATTGGTCTTCCCGACGATCACGGCCCCGGCGGCGCGGAGCCGCCGGACGGCCTCGCTGTCGGTGGTGGCCGCGGGCAGGTCGCCGCGGCAGCCGAAGTAGGTGGGCATTCCGGCGACATCGGTGTCGTCCTTGACCGCGACAGGCACCCCGAGCAGGGGCAGCCGCTCCCCCGCGGCGAGGCGCCGGTCGGCTTCGGCGGCCTCCGCGAGCGCTTCGGTGGCACGCAGGTGCCGGAAGGCGTTGAGAGTGCTCTGGCTCGCTTCGATGCGTTCGAGGGCGGCGGACACCTGCTGGGTCGAGGTGGTCCGGCCGTCGGCCAGCTCGCGTGCGCTGTCCGCCAGTCCGGTCGAATCCGTGAACTCTGCTGAGGACATGGGCTGTACGCCTCCCGGATTTCGGCGCATGCCTGCGCCTTCCGAATCTGTCCGCCCAAGCGAACTTACTGGAGGGTAACGAGTAGTGGCCAGTCCACTCAACCGTTCAACGGGTGGGAGTGTCAGTTCCGCTTGATGGTTTCTCCGGCAGGAGTGGACAGAACCGAACAGCTGAGGTGGGGCCTGTGGAAGCAGAGTTCGCGGGAGAGTCCGGGACGCACCCCACGGTGCGACTCGGTGCCGCGGCGGGCGGCATGGAAGCGCGTGCACGCCCGGAACACCGGGCGGGCCGGATCGGGCTGAGGCTCACCCGCATCGTCCTGGACCGCGGTTCCCCGCCCGACCGGCCCGTGCTGACCGAGACCGGGCGCGGCACCCTCTCCGAGCGGCGGGCCACCGCCCTGCTCCGTTCGGCCGAACCACGGGCGGCGGGCTTCCCCGTCATACGGGTGAACATCAAGGCCTCCCTCTGGACGCGGACATACCGCAGACGGCGGATACGGGCAGCCGCGCGGTGACGGACCGGTCGGCCGAGGACTGTCGACACCGCCACCGCGCTCGCACACGCCGGCTCCCGCGGGCTGCCCTACGGCCGGACGCCGATCTCGCCGATCCCGGTGCCGATGCCCGCGCAGTGTGCGGTGGACTGGCCGGACTGGCCCGGATTGAGGGTGACGTGTTCACCGTCCACGTCCGGCGACCAGCCGCAGACCAGGTACACCCAGAAGGTCTGCGCCGTGGTGCCGTTGTTCCGGCACAGCGCGTATCCCGTGTGGTCGTCGATCTGGTGCTTTCCCGTGTCGCAGGACAGGCCGCGCGGCGTCGCCATGGGTGTCACGGCGGTGGCGGCCGTCGCGGGTGCCGCAAGCGCGGCGGTCATTCCTACGACCACGGCGCCCCGCAGCACGGCCCCGGACAGACTCCCCATGCACAGCTTCATCGTTCGCATTTCCTCTTCCTGGTGCCGGACTCGGTGCCCCCGACACCGTCCCCCGCCGCCCGTGACAGAAGACAGGACTCGACCTCACCCTGTGTACGCAGGTGGGCATCCGTTCCGGCCCGGGCGCTGACGACGTACGCCGCGGCCACGGGCAGGCCGTATCCGCTGAGGATCGACGTGCGGAGCGATTCGCCGGAGGCGGACGCGACCGTGGGCTTCTCGGCATTCGACAAGCCGGTGCCCACGGCCGCGCCGCCGGCCGGCCGAAACGCTGGACATCAGCGCGCTGCTGAGCCGTTCCCAGCAGCCGTCGTGACCCCGGACCGGCCGCTGAGCAGCACGTACAGCAGCAGCGAGGAGACCAGACCGACCGCCCAGCCGTAGTCCGCGAGCGGCTTCAGGAACGGAATCAGGCCGTCAGTCGGGAACGGGCCCTTGCCGGGGGCGGAATGGGAACCGCCGATGGCCAGGACGCCGCCGACCGCGAAGGCACCGACGGCGCGCCAGTTCCAGCCGTCCGTGTACCAGTAGCGGCCGCCGGGGCGGTAGAGGTCAGCGAGGTCGAGGACGGTGCGTCGGACGATCCAGTAGTCGGCGATCAGGATGCCGGCCACCGTACCGAGCAGACCGCCGACCAGGCCGAGCCAGGTGAAGATGTACAGCTCCGGGGTCTCGGTGAGCTTCCACGGCATGATCAGCACACCGACGACACCCGTGATCAGCGCGCCCGTACGGAAGTTGATGATTTTGGGTGCGAGATTGGCCAGGTCGTAGGCGGGTGATACGACGTTCGCCGCGATGTTCACGGAGATCGTCGCGATCAGCACGGTCACCAGGGCGTAGAGCAGTCCGAAGGCGTTGTCCGTCCTGGCGACGAGCTGGACCGGATCCCAGATCGCCACTCCGTAGACGGCCTGCGAGCCGGAGGTGACCAGGACCGACAGGAGCGCGAAGAGCGTCATCGTGGTGGGCAGGCCCAGCGTCTGGCCCCAGATCTGGGCGCGCTGGCCGGCGCCGAAGCGGGTGAAGTCGGGGATGTTCAGGGAGAGCGTGGCCCAGAAGGCGATCATGCCCATCAATGAGGGGAAGAAGACCGGCCAGAAGTCCGTGCCCCAGCCGAGCTTCGAGGGCTGGTCGAGCAGCGGGCCGAAGCCGCCTGCCTTGACGGCGACCCAGACCAGCAGCACCAGGGCGCCGACGATGACGAACGGCGCCGCCCAGTTCTCGAACCGCCGCAGGGTGTCCATCCCCCGATAGATGATGGCGAGTTCGAGCGCCCAGAAGAGGGCGAAGCAGAGCCAGAGCGTCCAGGGCTGCCCGCCGATCTCGGAGGCGTTCGCCCAGCCACCGAAGATCTTCCCAAGCAGGGTGAAGATGCCGACACCGCCGATCCAGGTCTGGATGCCGAACCAGGCGCAGGCCACCGCGGCCCGGATCAGCGCGGGCAGGTTGGCGCCGCGCAGACCGAAGGAGGCGCGGGCCAGCACGGGGAACGGGATGCCGTACTTGGGTCCGGCGTGGCCGGTCAGCAGCATCGGGCCGAGCACGATCAGGTTGGCCAGCGCGATGGTGAAGACGGCTTGCTTCCAGTCCATGCCGAGGGCGACGAGACCGGAGGCGAGCAGCCACGACGGGATGTTGTGTGCCATCCCGACCCAAAGAGCGGCGAAGTTGTACGTGGTCCAGTTTCGCCGCTCCAGGGGAACGGGCAGCAGGTCCTCGTTGATGAAACGGTTGTCGGCGGGGACGGCTCCGCGGGCGAGCTCCACCCGGTCCGGCGGCGCGGATATGCGGTCCTGAGGTGGAATCGGTGGAGTGGGCGGGACGGTGGACGTCATGGCGGCTGGACCCTTCGCTCGGGAGCGGTGCCGTGCGGGGCTGGGGAGGGCGCGCGTACAGCCGTGGGGGGAGGCGCGGGTCAGGCGGACAGGGCGGGGATGATCTCGGAGCCGTACGCGTCGATCGTCGCTTCGCGCGCATCGTGCATGTTGTAGACCGCGAACTGGTCGACGCCCAGGTCGCGCAGCGCCCGGAGCTTCTCGATGTGCGCCTCGGCGGGGCCGAGGAGGCAGAACCGGTCGACGATCTCGTCGGGGACGAAGGCGGTGTCCGGATTTCCGGCGCGCCCGTGGTGGCTGTAGTCGTATCCGGCACGCCCCGCGATGTACTCGGTCAGCGCCTCGGGTACCAGGCCGGAGTGTTCGCCGTACCGGGACACGAGGTCCGCCACATGGTTGCCGACCATGCCGCCGAACCAGCGGCACTGCTCGCGGGCGTGGTCGAGGTCGTCGCCCACGTAGGCGGGGGCGGCGACGCAGATGGTCACGGAGTCCGGGTCGCGGCCCGCCTCCGCCGCCGCGTCCCGGACGGCCTTGATCATCCACTCGGTGAGGAACGGGTCGGCGAGTTGCAGGATGAATCCGTCGGCCTTCTGTCCGGCGAGGGCGAGCGCTTTCGGACCGTACGCGGCCATCCAGACAGGCAGTCTGCCGCCCTTCACCCACGGAATCTGGACCGGCTGCCCGTCGACGGTCGCCTCCCGGCCCTCGGCGAGGTCGCGGATGACGTCGATGGCCTCGCCGAGGCGGGCCAGGGTGTTGGGCTTACGTCCGGCGACGCGCATCGCGGAGTCGCCGCGGCCGATGCCGCAGACGGTGCGGTTGCCGTACATGTCGTTGAGGGTGGCGAAGGTGGAGGCGGTGACCTCCCAGGTGCGGGTGCCCGGGTTGGTGACCATCGGGCCGACGATGAGGCGTTCGGTGTGTTCGAGGATCTGGCTGTAGATGACGAACGGTTCCTGCCAGAGCACCGCCGAGTCGAAGGTCCAGCCGTAGCGGAACCCGTTGCGTTCGGCGCGGCGCATCAGGCCCACGACGGCCGATGCGGGCGGGTCGGTCTGGAGGACGAGTCCGAAGTCCATGGCAGGTGCTCCTAGGGCGTGTCTCGAATGTAGCGTCGTCCGCCCGTAGGGCGGGCCAGGCGGCATCTGGTGCGTGCGATCGCAAGACGGAGGGGTGCCCCGATACCGGTCGTATCGGGGCGAGCCCGACAACGCAGCGAGCGTGCGTGCCAGGCGCACCTGGCAGGCGGGACGTTCGAAACACTCCCTAGTCCAGGTACTGACTGGTGGCGCGCGGGGTGTACATGCCGTGACCGGCGCGCCCGGTGAACGTCCGCCGGTCGATGACGACTTCGCCGCGTGAGAGGACGGTCTCGACCTGTCCGGTGATCCGCTTTCCCTCGTACGCCGAGTAGTCGACGTTCATGTGGTGGGTCTCGGCGGAGAGGGTCTGCTCGGCGTGCGGGTCGTAGATGACGACATCGGCGTCGGCGCCCGGGGCGATGGTGCCCTTCTTCGGGTAGAGGCCGAACATCCGGGCCGGGGAGGCACAGGCGATCTCGATCCAGCGGCGGCGGGAGATGTGGCCGTCCACGACCGCCTGATGGAGGAGGTCCATCCGGTTCTCCACGCCGGGCATGCCGTTCGGGATCTTTGAGAAGTCGCCGCGCCCCATCTCCTTCTGGCCGGAGAAGCAGAACGGGCAGTGGTCGGTGGAGACGACCTGGAGCTCGTTGTTCCGCAGGCCGCGCCAGAGCGCCTCCTGGTGCTCCTTGGGTCGCAGCGGGGTGGAGCAGACGTACTTCGCGCCCTCGAAGTCCGGCTCGGCGAGGTTGTCGGTGGAGAGGAAGAGGTACTGCGGGCAGGTCTCACCGAAAACCGGAAGTCCCTTGTGGCGGGCCGCCGCCAGCTCGGCGACGGCCTCGTCGGCGGAGACGTGCACGACGTACAGCGGGGATCCGGCGACACGGGCGAGCTGGATGGCACGGTGGGTGGCCTCGGCCTCCAGCGCCACCTTGCGGACGTCGCCGTGGTAGCGCGGGTCGGTGCGGCCCGCGGCCAGTGCCTGTTCGACGAGGACGTCGATCGCGATGCCGTTCTCGGCGTGCATCATGATCAGCCCGCCGTTTCCTGCGGCCCGTTGCATGGCGCGCAGGATCTGGCCGTCGTCGCTGTAGAAGACACCGGGATACGCCATGAACAGCTTGAAGGACGTGACGCCCTCCGAGACGAGGAGGTCCATCTCCTTGAGCGAGGACTCGTTCACATCGGAGAGGATCATGTGGAAGGCGTAGTCGATGGCACAGTTGCCGTCGGCCTTCGCATACCAGGCGTCGAGTCCTTCGCGGACCGCGCGCCCCACGGTCTGGATGGCGAAGTCGACGATCGTGGTGGTGCCGCCCCAGGCGGCAGCCCTGGTCCCGGTCTCGAAGGTGTCGGCGGCGTAGGTGCCGCCGAATGGCATCTCCATGTGCGTGTGCGCGTCGACACCGCCCGGGATGACGTACTTGCCGGTGGCGTCGATGGTCCGGTCGGCGGTCCAGCTCGCGGCCGCGTCGGTGCCGTGCGCGGCGAGCGCGGCGATGCGGCCGCCCTCGATGAGTACGTCGGCGTGGAGTTCGTCGGACGCGGTGACGACGAGGCCGCCGTGGATGACGGTGCGGCTCATGTACCCCTCCTCACTCTGGCGGAACGGGTCTACGCACGTAGACATGGTGCGTGGTGAAGAACGTAGAAGTGGGTTACCCACTGTGGCAATACCGCTGCGGCTAACCGCTGAAGACGTTTCCGTTTCCGGGCATGCCGTACACCGTCGGCCCAAGGCCGGCGCCGCCGCACGACCGGACCACCGCGGGAAGACCCCCGCACTCTGATCTGCCACCGGTAAGACCGACTGGCACATGGGGGGTGGGAGAAGGAGCGGGGCTGGATGTGTGCAGCTGCAAGGCGGAGGAGGGAGGCAACGCGGAGCATTGGTGACTGACGACAACGCCGCAGATGTGGCGTGCCCAGCCCCGCGACGCCGCCCCCCTGTGCCGGTCGGTCTGAGTCCGCCCTGCGTGAGCCGACGCAGGGTCAGCCGCAGCACGTGCGAACGCGTACGGCAGGATGAGCGATCGCGTCGGATCCCGATCCGCACATCCGTGGGTCCCGACGCGAACCGCACCCCCCAGAATCGAACAGGTAAAACGGTGACGAAGCATCCCGTCCGGCGCCCGGAAACGGCGGCGGTTCCCCCCATCAGTCGTGTTCCCCGGAGAGTGGGGGTGCAGCGGTGAACCGGGCCCTCACTCTGCACGACTTGATCGTCGCCGGTATTGCGGTGGCTGCAGGCATCGCGGCGGGCCTCCTGCTGCGCGTGATTCTGCGATGGCTGGGTGAACGAGCCAGCAGGACGCGATGGAGTGGTGACGACGTCATCGTCGACGCCTTGCGGACTCTGGTTCCCTGGGCCGCGCTGGCCGCCGGCGTGGCGGCGGCAGCCACGGCCCTTCCGCTGACCGCCAGGGTCGGGCACCACGTCAATATGACGCTGACCGCTCTGCTCATCCTGGCCGCGACGCTCACGGCGGCCCGAGTGATCACCGGTCTGGTGCGGTCCGTGGCACAGTCCAGGTCGGGGGTGGCCGGATCGGCCACGATCTTCGTCAACATCACGCGCGTCGTGGTGCTGGCGATGGGCTTCCTCGTCATGCTCCAGACGCTGGG
This sequence comes from Streptomyces sp. NPDC051286, assembly GCF_044455345.1. Lineage (NCBI taxonomy): Bacteria > Bacillati > Actinomycetota > Actinomycetes > Kitasatosporales > Streptomycetaceae > Streptomyces > Streptomyces sp. NPDC051286. The sequence continues at coordinate 150,790 of NZ_JBITER010000006.1, forward strand.
CGTCTCCATCGCGCCTATGCTCACCGCGCTGGGCGTGGGCGGTCTGGCGGTCGCACTGGCGCTGCAGGACACGCTGGCCAATCTGTTCGCGGGTGTGCACATCCTCGCTTCGAAGACGGTGCAGCCCGGCGACTACATCCGGCTCAGCAGCGGCGAGGAGGGCTATGTCGTCGACATCAACTGGCGGAACACCGTGGTGCGTCAGCTTTCGAACAATCTTGTGATCATCCCGAACGCCCGGCTCGCGGGCACCAACATGACCAACTTCAACCGGCCGGAACAGCAACTTTCGATCATGGTCCAGGTGGGTGTCGGCTACGACAGTGACCTCGAACATGTCGAGCGCGTCACGGCCGAGGTCGTCGAGAACGTGATGACCGACATCACCGGCGCCGTACCCGACCACGAACCGGCCATCCGGTTCCACACGTTCGGGGACTCCAGGATCAACTTCACGGTCATTCTGGGGGTCGGCGAGTTCAGTGACCAGTACCGGATCAAGCACGAGTTCATCAAGCGCCTGCACGCACGATTCCGGGCCGAGGGCATCGCGGTCCCCGCTCCGACGCGCACCGTGACCGTGCAGCCGCGAACGACGCCGGTCACGATCCCCCACCAGCGCGAGGCAACGCAGTCGATGTCGTAGCCGTAGTCGCGTCGCTTGTCACCGTCGTGCGGCTGATCGCGACTGTCTGGTCACACCTCGCCCGCCCTCGGCCTTCGGGTGGTGAAGGACGACATCCACGTCGGCGCCGGGGGCGATGGCGTCCTCCTTCGGGTGGAGGCCGAACATCCGGGCCGGGGAGGCACAGGCGACCTCTCCGGGGAGGCGGGAGCACCGCCGTCGCCGAAGGCGCCCCGGCCGGGCGGTCCCCGGACTACGCGACCCGGCTGGAGACCGCCGACCCGACCACGTCCACCCTGGTCGTCGGCACCTGGAGCCCGGTCCCCCAGATCATCTTCGGGTCGGCAACGGATCTGCGGATCGCCGGCGGCAACGACGAGAACACCACCGCGAAGGCCGCGGACTATCTCGCCCACGGCAACCCCGACTCCACCTTCGTCCACCTCGACGAGGTCGACGGCGCCGGGCATGCCTCCGGCAGCGCGAGCGACGCCTACCTCAAGGCTCTCAACACCGTGGACGGACAGGTCGGCCGGCTGCTCGACGCCGTCGCCTCCCGGCCGACGTACGCCAAGGAGAACTGGCTTGTCGTCATCACCGCCGACCACGGACACACCCCGACCGGCGGCTACGGCGGCAACACACCGCTGGAGCGCGGCACCTTCGTGATCGCCCGCGGCCAGGGCATCGAGCCTGGTTCCGTACGCAACGATGTCAAGATCACCGACATCGCGCTGACCGTACTGCGCCACGAGGGCGTCGCCACCGACCCGGCCTGGAACCTCGACGGCACCGCGCTCTCCGAGCTGAAGCCGGACGCATTCGACGCGCTGCGCGACTCGCTCCGTGCCCCCGTCGACGAGACAAAGCTCCCCGCCGGCACCAAGGGCTGGACCAACACCACCCCCGAGGGCTGGACCATCGACAACTCGAATATGCCTGCCGGTGGCGTCACCGAGTGGCATGGCTGGTCCTTCGCCACCGACGAGTTCTGGACCAATGCCGAGCGTGGCCAGGGCCGCGAGAGCAACGTCCGCGCCCGCAATGTGTTCGCCGTCGCCGACTCCGACGAGTGGGACGACAAGGCACACGACGCCGGACAGTTCGACTCCACGCTCGTCAGCCCCGCGTTCCCGTTGAACGGTGCGGCCACGGCGAACGTCTCGTACGCCACGAACTACCTCATCGACGGCCCGCAGACCGGTGACGTCTACGTCTCGTACGACGGTGGCGCACCGCAGCTCGTGAAGTCGTACCGGGCGAACACCAACACGGTCGAGCACCTGAAGCTGGACGTTCCGGCGGGCGCGCAGTCGGCGAAGCTGAGCTTCCGCTACACCGGTACGAACAGCGCCTTCTGGACCGTCGACCAGGTCGCGTTCGGCCAGCCCAACCCGCCGTCGCAGCTCGCCGTCGCGTCCCTGAGGGCCGACACCGAGCTGCTCGGCCGGCCGGGCACCGACGCCCCGTGGAAGGTCACCGCGGACGGCGTGGTGAGGACCGTGCAGGGCGTGCCGGTGCGGGGCGCGGAGGTCGTCGCCGAGCTGCGGTACGGCAATCAGGTGCAGATGCTGACCGGCACGACGAAGACGGACGGCTCCGTCCACTTCAGGCGACCGTGCAGCAGGGCAATGCCGAGGCCACCCTCACCGTCACCGACGTGCGCTACCAGCACCTCGCGTACTACGGCGAGCTCGACCCGGTCCGCAGGCTGGAGCTCACCCGACCCACCGGCCACAAGGGCTGACCGAGCCACTCCGACCTGCCGACCGGCCGGACCCCGCGCCTCCGTGGGGTCCGACCGCGCTCCTCCCCCGCCGGTTTACCGTGTCGGTGGCCATCGACAGGCCCGCATCTGCTGCCGGGGCACTCAGCACAACGCATCCCGTGGAGCTCCTGACCGGGTGAATGGGGGTGATGGCGACCAAGCCACACAGGCATGACCGGCCCGCCGGAACACCCAGTCGCCTCACCCCACCGTCCGCAGTGCGGCGGCGAGGATCTTCGCGCCCTCCTCCGCCTCGGCGATGGACAGCGACAGCGGCGGGGCGATCCGGAGCACGCTGGTGTTGTGCGCGCCGCCCTTGCCGATGAGCAGCCCGCCCTCGCGGGCCGCTTCGAGCACAGCGGTTGCCGCCTCTGGGTTGGCCTCGTCGGTGCCAGGTTTCACCAGCTCAATGCCGATCATCAGGCCCCGGCCGCGCACTTCACGCACGCACTCCGAGCCCGCGCCGATCGCCCGCAGCCGCTCGATGAGCAGCCCGCCGACGCGTCGGGCGTTGCCCTGGAGGTCGTGATCCAGCAGGTACGACAGGTTGGCGAGGCCCGCCGCCATGGTGACCGGGGAGCCGCCGAACGTCGAAATGGAGTTGGCGTCCAGGCAGTTCATGACGTCGGCGCGGGCGACGACGCCACCGATCGACATGCCGTTGCCGATGCCCTTGGCGAAGGTGAGGATGTCCGGCGGGCCGTTCCGGGAGTGCGCCTGCCAGCCCCAGAAGTGTTCGCCGGTACGGCCCCAGCCGGTCTGCACCTCGTCGGAGATCCACAGGATGCCGTGCCGGTTCAGGACTTCACGGAATGCCGCGAACAGGCCGTCGGGCGGGGAGGTGAACCCGCCGACACCCTGGACGGGTTCGGCGATCAGCGCGGCGGCGCCGCGGGTGTGCCCGAGCAGGTCCTCCAGATCGGCCACGCACGCCTTGATGAACTGTGCGTCGCCGAGTTCCGCGTACGGGCCCCGGGTCCGGACCCCGCCGTGGACGTACAGCGTCTGCAGCGGTGACAGACTCGTCGGCGACCAGGCCTTGTTGCCGGTGATGGCGACGGCCGAGAACGACCTGCCGTGGTAGCTGTTGCGCATCGCGAGGATCTGGTTCGACCTGCGGTACGTGGTGGCGAGCAGCAGCGCCGTGTCGTTGGCCTCGGTGCCCGAGGTGGTGAAGAAGACCCGGGCGTCGGGGATGCCGGAGAGTGTGGCGATGCGCTCGGCCAGTTCGACCATCGGCCGGTTGAGGTACAGCGTCGAGGTGTGGATGATCCGCCCGGCCTGCTCGGTGACCGCCTTCGTCACTTCGGGCAGCGCGTGAGCGGTCATCGTGGTGAGGATGCCGCCGAAGAAGTCGAGGTAGCGCTTGCCGTCCGCGTCCCAGACATGTCGGCCCTCACCGTGGGTGATCTCCAGCGGATGCCGGTAGTAGAGCGCGAGCCATTCAGGGCTGACGGCGAGGTGGCGGTGGTGCAGACTGCTCACGGCTCCACCAGTCCCTGGTACGCGTCGGGGCGGCGGTCACGGTAGAACGCCCACTGCTGGCGCACTTCCTCGATGAGACCGAAGTCGAGGTCGCGGACGAGGAGTTCCTCCTCCTTGTCGCTGGCCACCTCCCCGACGAACTGGCCGCGCGGGTCGACGAAGTAACTGGTGCCGTAGAAGTCGTTGTCGCCGTACTCCTCCTGGCCGACGCGGTTGATCGCGGCGACGAAGTACTCGTTCGCCACAGCGGACGCGGGCTGTTCCAGCTGCCAGAGGTAGCTGGAGAGGCCGCGCGAGGTCGCGGACGGGTTGTACACCAACTGGGCTCCGTTGAGTCCGAGTTGACGCCAGCCCTCGGGAAAGTGCCGGTCGTAGCAGATATAGACACCGACCTTGCCGACGGCGGTGTCGAAGACCGGCCAGCCGGCGTTTCCGGGCTTGAAGTAGTACTTCTCCCAGAACCCCTTGACCTGCGGGATGTGGTGCTTTCGGTACTTGCCGAGGTACGAACCGTCGGCGTCGATCACCGCGGCGGTGTTGAAGTAGAAGCCGGACTGCTCGATCTCGAAGACCGGCACGACGATCACCATGCCCGTCTCGCGGGCGAGCTCCTGCATCCGCCGGGCGGTCGGCCCGTCCGGGACGGCCTCGGCCCAGCGGTAGTGCTCGGGCTCCTGCACCTGGCAGAAGTAGGGCGCGTTGAACACCTCCTGGAAACCGATGATCTTCGCCCCCTGCCGGGCGGCCTCGCGAGCATGTTCCTCATGCTTGGCGATCATGGATTCGGTGTCGCCGGTCCAGGTCGCCTGGACGAGTGCGGCGCGTACGACGTGGGACATGAGCTGCTCCTTCGACGCGGCGTCAGAGAGCCTCTACGCGTTTTCTACGCACGTAGATTCGGTGCACAGGAGGAGAACGTAAGCCCCGCCACACGGCGGGGCAAGACCGTCGTCGTGAACCGGCCGAGTCGATCATGTTTCGTACCCGTGCGGTTCACACTCTCTCTTCCTTCCCCTGGGGAGAGCAGATGCCACGCCGACAGGCCAACCCGGCACGGAAGCAGGTACGGGTGACCGGCTCGTGGACCGTGCTCCACACCGCGCCACCGGCGCTCGCCGTAGCGGCGTTCCAGGACAGCGCCCCGCCGGCCGTCGTCGCCGTTCAGAAGGTGACGGCGATCCCGGTGTGCGGCCGCCTGCCGAGGCGTACGACCATGGCCGGCCAGTCGACCAGCCAGAACTTCCAGGTGTACTTGCGGGCCAGAAACCGGCGTACGGCACGCGTCCCCGCCTCGTCGAGCAGCCGCGCCGTACCCTCGGCGCTCGGCGCGCCGTCGGCGATCCGGCCGCGCACGTCGCAGACGGTCACCATGACCCGGCTGTTGTTCCGGATCCTTTTGACCTTCCACGAGTCGCTCCGGGTCCAGATGAACAGCTCCTCGCCGTCGGCCGCCGCCCACACGGGCGTGGCGACGGGCGTGCCGTCCTTCCGGTACGTGGTCAGGCTGACGTACTCGCCGCGGTCGAAGTCCTGGAGTGTCTGAGGAGTCACGGGCGTGACCCTACGCGTCCTGCCTGCCGGACACGTATGCCGCACGCGCACTCACCAGCTCCGGAAGATGCTCCCGGGTCCACGCGCAGGCCATGTCGAGCGGACCGAGCAGGGAGCGGCCCAGCGCCGTCAGTTCGTACTCGACCCGCGGCGGCCGCTCGTCGTGGACAGTGCGGATGAGGAAGCCGTCCCGCTCCATGGCCCGCAGCGTTTCGGTGAGGACCTTCGGAGTAACCCGGTGCAGCGGCACCCGCAGCTCCGAGAAGCGGCGCGGGCCGTCCTGCAGGCAGCGCAGCACCATGCCGGTCCATTTGTCGCCGACCCGGAGCGGCTGCACCCGTTGCACGCAGTCGGGGTCGTCGAACAGGTCGGCGGCCAGAGGTTCCCTCATCCTCCCGACGCTAACGCACTCCCCCGCGGGGCGGCCGTAACCGAGTTCCCTTGAAGTAACCGAGGGGTCAGGTCCTACGGTCATCCCAGCACCGCAGAGACCGTACGCAGCAGCAGAGAGCAGGGGACTTCCATGAGCAGCAGGATCGCCGTCTTCGGGGCCGGTGGCCGGGTCGGTCGCGCGGCGGTCGCGGAGGCCGTCCGTCGTGGGCACACCGTGACGGCCGTGGTCCGCGACCCGGCCCGCTGTCCGGACCTGGCCTGTCCCGGCATCAAGGTCGTACGGGGAGACGCCACCGATCCCGGGTCGGTGGCGGCCGTCACGGCCGGCCACGACGCGGCGGTCAACGCCTCGGCGCGGCTGGACATCCCGTCCGAGGAGTACTTCGTCGCGGCGGCCCAGGCGCTGGTCGCGGGACTGGGATCGGCCGGGGTGCGGCGACTCGTGGCCGTCGGAATCGCGTCGACGCTGGAGACCGCGCCAGGGGTACGGGTGATGGACGCACCGGATTTCCCGGAGGCGTACCGGGCCTTCTCACAGGGCCATGTCGCCGAGTTCGAGACCCTGACCGCGGCGGGCGAGGAGCTGGACTGGGTCATGGTGGTGCCGCCGATGGACCTGGACGTGGCGGGTCCCCGCACCGGCAGATATCGCAGCGCGGTGGGCACGGTGCTCGACGGCACCGGGCACATCTCGCACCCGGACCTGGCGATTGCATTGCTCGACGAGATCGACACACCGCGCCACCATCGCATTCAGCTGGCGGTCGCCGACTGAGCAGGCCCGGGACCGCCCGGCGCTACCCGGCCAGCCGGACGGCCGTGTCCGGTTCCCCGGCGCAGCGGATCAGCAGATCGTCCATGGAGAGACCGAGTGCGCCGGCCAGTGCCGCAACGGTGAAGAACGCGGGGGTCGGGGCGCGGCCGGTCTCGATCTTACGCAGCGTCTCGGCGGAGATTCCGGCGTTCGCGGCGATCTCGACCATGCTGCGCGTGCCTCGCGCCTCCCGGAGCAGGCGGCCGAGCCGTTCGCCGCGAAGGCGTTCTTCCGGGGTGAGAGGCGTTCGTACCATGCCCGCATTCTAGTGCCGCCGGTATTCTCATGCCGCCGTTATTCTCATACCGCTTCGACCGGTATAGTAATGGGCATGGTGCAGCTCAAGACGGATACATCCATAGAGGCGATGCGCGAGGCCGGGCGGGTCGTGGCCCAGGTCCTGACAGCCGTACGGGAAGCGGCGGCGGTCGGCGTCTCGCTGCGCGAACTCGACGAGGTGGCGCGCGGAGTACTGCGCGAGGCGGGCGCCGGGTCGCCGTTCCTGAACTACAGGCCACACTTCGCACCCACTCCCTTCCCCGCGGTGATCTGCACGTCCGTCAACGACGCGATCGTGCACGGCGTCCCGACCGACCAGCGGCTGCGCGACGGCGATCTCGTGAGCATCGACGCGGGCGCGACGCTCGACGGCTGGGTCGGCGATTCGGCCGTCAGCTTCACCGTCGGCCGCGCCCGGCCCGCGGACAGCCGGCTGATCGACACGGCGTTCGCCGCACTGGACGCGGGGATCACGGCGGCGGTAGTCGGCAACCGGATCGGAGACATCGCACACGCGATCGGAACGGTCTGCCGGACCGCCGGATACGGCATTCCGGAAGGGTTCGGCGGCCACGGCGTGGGCCGCTCCATGCACGAGGACCCGGCCGTCCCCAACGAGGGACGACCGGGCCGCGGCATGCCGTTGCGGCACGGAATGGTGCTGGCGATCGAACCGATGCTGATCGGCGGCGGGCACGACGCGTTCCATGCGGACCGGGACGGCTGGACACTGCGCACCTCCGACGGCAGCCGGGCGGCGCACGCCGAGCACACGGTGGCGATCACGGACGAGGGGCCCCGCGTCCTCACCGCCCTCTGAACAACCCGGCCCCATGCGCCCGTCACGGCCACGGGGCCGGTCCTGGCCGCCAGAAAGCCCCGAACCAGCCCCGTGGGTCGTTTTATTGACGCATGATCACATTCAGCCGCTCGGCGTCACGACCATGGCGGATCCACCGCCGCGCCGCACCTTCTCCGCTGCCGCGAGCCACCTCCCGTCCGGCAGCCGCCGCACACCGGTGGCCGCACCGATCTCCGGGTTCAGCTTGAAGGCGTGGCCGAGCGACTCCAGTTCCGTCCGCAGCGGACTGTTCCACAGCGCGGGTTCGAGCTCGGTCGTCGGCGAGTTGCGCTGACTGGCGCGTGGCGCCGCGATCGCTTCGACGAGCGGAAGACCGCGGTCGACCGTGCCGATGAGCGACTGCAGCACCGTGGTGATGATCGTCGCGCCGCCCGGCGAGCCCAGGGCCAGTACCGGCTGCCCGTGCTTCAGCACGATCGTCGGCGAGATCGACGACCGCGGCCGCTTGCCCGGACCGGGCAGATTCGGGTCGTGCACCGCCGGGTTGGCGGGCGCGAACGAGAAGTCCGTCAGCTCGTTGTTGAGCAGATAACCGCGCCCCGGAACCGTGATGGCGCTGCCGCCGGTCTGCTCGATGGTCAGGGTGTACGCGACGACGTTGCCCCATTTGTCGGCGGCCGTCAGATGGGTGGTGTTCTCCCCCTCGTACGTCGTCGGGGCGGCGGTTCCACGGTTCGCGCAGTCGGCCGGACGGTGCGGGTCGCCGGGCGCGAGCGGGCTGGCCAGCACCGCGTCGTCCTTGATCAGGCACTCCCTCGAGTCGGCGAACCGCTGGCTCAGCAGTCCGCGCGTCGGTACGTCTTCGAAGGCCGGGTCGCCGACCCACCGCCCGCGGTCGGCGAACGCGATCCGGCTCGCCTCGATGTAACGGTGCAGATACTGGGATTCGCTCGCCCGCGAAAGGTCGGTGTTCTCAAGGATGTTGAGCGCCTCGCCCACGCTCGTACCACCGGACGAGGACGGCGCCATGCCGTACACGTCGAGCCCCCGGTAGCCGACCTTGGTCGGCGCCTGCCGCAGGGCACGGTAGGAGCGCAGGTCCTTCGCCGTGAGGTCGCCGGGGCGCACCACCCGGCTCGCCTTCGGGTCGACGGGCGGGTTGCGGACGGTCCGGACGACGTCGTCGGCCAGGTCGCCGCGGTACAGCTCGTCGATGCCGTCGCGGCCCACCTTCTCGTACGTACGCGCAAGGTCGGGGTTCTTGAAGACGGAGCCGACCACGGGCAGTTGCCCGCCGGGCAGGAAGAGCTTCGCGGTGTCCGGGAAGTCGGCGAACCGGGCCTGGTTCCCCTCGGTCTGCGAACGGAAGGTGGAGTCGACGACGAACCCATCCCTGGCGAGCCGCTCGGCCGGCTTCAGCAGCGCGCTCAGTGGCTTGCTGCCCCAGGCGTCGAGCGCGGTGGCCCAGGTGGCCGGGGTGCCGGGCGTGCCGACGGCCAGACCGCTGGTGACGGCGTCCGCGAAGGCGAGGGGCTTGCCGTCCTCCAGGAAAAGGGAGGAGTCCGCGCTTCGCGGCGCGGTCTCGCGGCCGTCGATGGTCTCCACGGTGTGCTTCTTGGCGTTGTAGTAGACGAAGTAGCCGCCCCCGCCCAGGCCCGACGAGTACGGCTCCGTCACACCGAGCGCGGCCGCGGTCGCCACGGCGGCGTCCACGGCGTTGCCGCCCTTGCGAAGCACCTCGATCCCGGCGGCCGTGGCATCCGCGTCGACGCTGGCTACGGCGCCGCCGTAGCCCACGGCGACGGGCGACTTGGGGGGCGGCGATATCGGCGGTGCGGACGAGGGCGGTGCAGCCGCCCCGACCGAGACGACAGCGGCGAGAACACCCAACAACGACACATTCCGCGCGACGGAACGTCGCATGCGCACCTCCAGTGAAGGATCGTCCGCGCAGGGTAACTCCGCCTCCTACGTCTCGTCAGGACCGCAGTGAACATTGATCCGAATCACCGCTAACATGCCCGCCCATGACTGACGACGTACGCAACATCGTGCTCGGCGTGATAGCCGCCGGCATCAGCGCCGCCCTCGGCTGGATCGCCCGTACCTACCTCTGGCGCCGCAAGCTCCGTCGCAAGCAGGCGTTCTTCGGACTGTCCGGGAACTCCGAGTGCCTGCTCGTCGTCAACCGCGACGCGGGCGGCGACGGCGCCGTCCACCGCCGCGACGTCTTCGCCCTGCTCGAACTCTCCGCGCTGATCAAGGACTGCTCGGCGCACGCGCAAATCCTCTCGCACGACGTCACCCAGCAGGGCTTCGGCGAGCGCACCGAGTTCTGCGTCGGCGGTCCGGGCTCCAATCGCCGGATGGCCGCCCATCTGCATTCGCTGCTGCCGGGCGTGAAGGTGAACACGGATCCGGAGCCGGGCCCGGATCGCGGCGCCTTCCAGATCGGCTCCGAGTGCTACCGGGCGGAGAAGGGTGTCACCGAGTACGTAGTGCTCGCCAGGCTGACGGTCAGTCACGAGACGTGTCCGGTCTTCCTGTTCTGCGGGCAGCGGGCGATCACCAATCAGGCGGCCACACGCTACCTGGCCCGCCATTACGAGAAGCTGTCGCGCAAGCACGGCAACAACACGTTCTGCCTGCTGCTGAAGGTGGTCAACTCGCAGGCGTACGGCCCCGATGTGGTGGAACTGGTCGCGGATGTGACACGGGCGGCGCAGACCCCCGTACCCGAGCCGCGGACCTCACACCGCGCGTCGAGCTGATTCGCGGCGGCTCCGGCCCGACCGCCCCGGCCCACACCGGGGCGGGCTGCACCGGGGCGGGTTCGAGCCCCGACATCTGGGAGACTCGCCGTCCAAGGTCAGTCACCGGCCCACCGCCCCCGGAAAACGTCCCGATCAGCGTGATCGCCTCGTCGAGCGCCCGGGTCGGCAGCTCCGGGCCCCGGCCGTGGGCACCCGGTCCGACGGTCTCGTCCCCGAGTCCGCCCACGGACGGTCAGACGGTGCAGTGGGTGGGCCCGACGGAGCCGTCGGTGCCGGACAGCGTCACCGCCGCACCCGGATCGGCCACGCTGGAGTGGACTGCCGTGCAGATCAGCTGCTGCTGGGCGAGTCCGGAAAGTCCGGTGACAGGGATGTCCAGTCGGACCAGCACCCCGCTGCGAGTCACGGTCATACTCAACCCGACATGGCCCTGGGGGAGTTCCGTCGTCAGTCCGGCATCCAGCTCCGCTCTGGAGGGGCCGCCGAACAGCAGGACGAGCGGCTTGCCCGCCGAGCTCTTCAGATCTCCCATGCCCGAGGAAGCACCCTGCACCGGTATGCCGATCTGCCGTACGACGGGCAGCAGCGTGCCCGGAGAGGACGAGGAGATGAAGTACAGCAGCGTGCCCTGCCGGCTCCCCGGGGCCACCTCCACCGTCGCCGGATCGCCGACCTCGACCACGTCCGAGGCCCGGATGCCGCACCCGGTCGCCAACAGCACGAACGCCATCATCGCGACCAGGGCGCGTTTCGACAGTAGCGTCGTCCGCCCGTAGGGCGGGCCTGGCGGCGTCTGGTGCGTGCGATCGCAAGGCGGAGGGTCACCCCGATACCGGTCGTATCGGGGCGAGCCCGACAACGCAGCGGGCGTGCGTGCCAGACGCCGCCAGGCAGGCGGGACTTTCGAAACACGCCCTGGGGCGCGCAGCCGCCTCACACCCCCTCCCGTGGCAGCTCGACGGTGAACACCGCACCGCCGGACGGGTTGTCGCCGGCGTGAACCGTGCCACCGTGCAGCCGTACGTTCTCCTGCGTGATCGCCAGACCGAGTCCGCTCCCCGCCGACCGGGTTCGTGCCGCGTCGGCCTTGTAGAACCGGTCGAAGATGTGCGGCAGCACGGCTGTGTCGATCCCGGGGCCGCTGTCCGCGACCTCGGTCACCAGCAGGTCCTTCCCGTCCCGCCGCTCGGTCCACACCCGTACGGCGACCGGCTCGGCGCCGTGCCGCAGTGCGTTGCCGACCAGATTGGCAACGATCACGTCGAAACGGCGCGGATCGAGCACCGCCCTTATACCGTGCGGGAGTTCGGTGTCGACCCGGTCCTCCCAGCGTCTGCTCTGGAGGGTCTTGCGGATCATCTCGGCGACATCGACCTCGTCGGGATGGAGATCCGCGGCCTTCGCGTCGAAGCGGGAGATCTCCATCAGGTCCTCGACCAGTGTGGCCAGCTTCCCGGTCTCCGCGCTGATCAGCCGCACGGCTGCCGCGGTATCGGCGTTCAGGTGTGCGGCGTCCTCGTCCAGGACCTCGGTGACGGCGAGCATCCCGGCGAGCGGGGTGCGCATCTCGTGCGAGACATCGGAGGCGAAGCGTCTGGCCCGTTCCTCCGCCCGCCGGAGCTCCGCCACGGACTGCTGGAGCTTGGTCGACGACTCGTTGAACGTCCAGGCCAGATCGGCGAGTTCGTCCGAACCTTTCACCTCGATTCGGGTGTCGAGCTCGCCGCGGCCGATACCGGCGGCGGCCCGCCGCAGATCGCGTACCGGACGCAGCACACTGCGGGCGGCAAGCAGTGCGGGCACCAGCGCGATGAGGAGGGCGGGCAGGGCACCGTCGCGGGCCGCGGTGACCATGGCGCTGACATTGGCCTCCTCAGGGGCGAGCGGCATCACGGCGTAGAGGACAAGCCCGGTGGGCTGACGCCCCTGGCCCCGGTCGAACATCACGGGCATCCCGATCGTCAGCCAGGGCTTACCGTCCTTGACGACACGCTGGAACGAGGCGTGCGCGGTGTTCCGTGCCGCATCGCGCAGTTCGCTTGTGATCACGTTGGAGACGGGCCGGTCCGAGGACGAGACCTTCAGGTCCGCGTATTCGGCGAAGACGATCCAGGTGTGCGGCTTGCCCTCTCGGGCCAGGGTCTGGCACATCGTCTGCAGCCGGCTCGCGTCGACCGGCAGGGACACCGCCTGTGCGGTGATCCGGTCCCGGAACTGGGCGACCGCCGTGTCCTGCGCCTGCTGAAGGATCGCGGACCGGGCCTCGCGGTAGGTCAGGGTCGCGGTGGTGGCCGCGCTGATCGCCGCGACCAGCAGAAAAGCGGATATGAGGCGGATGCGCAGGCCGAACCGGGCGGCCAGAAGTCTCATGCGAGCGGTCCGAATCGGTAGCCGAAGCCGCGGACGGTCTGGATGTAGCGGGGGCTGCCCGCCACGTCCTCGATCTTCTGCCGCAGCCGCCGCACACAGGCGTCGACGAGCCTCGCGTCGCCGTGGTAACTGTGCTCCCACACGTATTCGAGGAGTTGCTGCCTGCTGAAGACCTGCTCGGGCGAGGCCGACAGGTACAGCAGCAGCTTCAGTTCGGAGGGGGCGAGCAGAAGGCGCTCCCCCGCCTTGGCGACGGACAGCCCGGCGCGGTCGACGGCGAGTTCGCCGTGGAATTCGATGCCGCTGCGCCCGACCGGCTCGGCGAGCCGGCGCAGCACGGCCCGGATCCTGGCCTCGATCACCTCGGTACGGGCGGGTTTGACGATGTAGTCGTCGGCCCCGGCCTCCAGCCCGACGACCACGTCGAAGTCGTCGCCGCGTGCCGTGAGCATGATGATCGGCAGCTGGCTGGTCTCCCTTATGCGACGGCAGACCTGGACGCCGTTCATGCCGGGCAGCATCAGATCCAGCAGGACGAGATCCGGCCGGAACTCCGCCAGCGCACCGAGTCCCGCCTCCCCGCTCTCCACGGCCCGGAGTTCATGCCCGCGCCGACGCAGCCCGAGCTCGACCCCTTCCCGTACGGAGGGGTCGTCCTCGATCAGGAGCACACGCGGCATGGCACCAGTATCCCAACGATCATGATCGAAACTGTCCTGCACCTCATCAAGCCCGTCCGGCCAAGGAGAACGGATCGTCGGCCGGACGCGAACGGCGCCCTCTCACCGGCCCCAGGCCCCGCGGATCCGCGCGCGCCCCGCACCCAGCATCGCGCTGACCTCGCTCAACCGCAGCGGCCGGGCCAGCACCCCCACCACGCCAAGCAGCACTGCCGTACCCGCCCCGGCGGCCGCGAAATCCCCGAATCCGTCGCACGCCCGGGCCACCCCGTACGCCAGCGCCCCTGCCGGCACACACGCCACCACCAGCCGCGCATGCGCCCACAGCCCGGCCGAGCGCCACAGCACCGACCTCGGTCCCCGGGCGCTTTGAGACACCCTGCGATGCAGCACATACCCGGTGACCGCGAACCCCGCGAAGAGCGCCACCGAGTACGCCCCCGCCATCCCCGTCACCGCCCACCGCGCAGGCAGCATCAGATAGGCGAGCGCCGACAGTCCGGCGTTGAGCGCCGCGATCACCAGGTTCAGGAAGAACGGCGTACGGGTGTCGCTCATCGCGTAGAACCCACGGGACAGCACGTACTGCCCGGAGTACGCGATGAGCCCCGGCGCGAACGCCATCATCATCCCCGCCATCACCGCGATATCGGCGTCGCCGGTCCGGCCGTACCCGAACACGGCCCCCATCACCCACGGCGCCAGCGCGAAAAACACACCCGCTGCGGGCACCACCACCGCGGCCGTGGTCCGCAGCGCGTACGAGACATCGCGGCGCACCCCCGCGAGGTCGCCGTCGGCCGCCGCCCGGCTCATCCGCGGCATCAGCGCCGTGACGAGCGAGACGGTCACGATGCCCTGCGGCACCACCCACAGCTGAAAGGCGTAGCTGTACGCGGTGTAGCCCGCGCCGCCCACCACACCCTCCTCGACGGCGTGCTGTCCGGTGATGGTGGAGAGCCGGGTCACCACCCAGTAGGCGCCCTGGTTCGCCAGTACCAGCATGACGAGCCATCCGGCCGACCGCAGCGGGCGGGTCAGGCCGCTCCCCCGCCAGTCGAACCGGGGCCGCCAGCGGAACTTCGCGGCGCGGAGCGCGGGCACCAGGGCCAGCGTCTGTACGACGATCCCGGCGGTCGTCCCCCAGCCCAGCAGCCGGGCATGGGTGGCGGTCAACTCCCCTCCGGAACTGGACGCGACCACCAGATAGAGCCCGAACACCGCAATGATGACTACGTTGTTGAGGACAGGGGTCCACATCATTGCGCCGAACCGGTTCCGGGCGTTGAGTACTTGGCCGAGGACGGTGAAGAGCCCGTAGAAAAGGATCTGCGGCAGGCAGTAGCGGGCCAGCGCGATCGTGAGCTCCGCCTGCTCCCCGGAGTAGTCCGTGTAGGCGCCGACGATCAGCGGGGCGCCGACGACCGCGAGCGCGGTGAGGGCGACGAGGCCGACCGTGCAGACGGTGAGCAGCCGGTCGGTGTACGCGGCGCCGCCGTCGCTGTGTTCCCTGGCGGCCCGCACCAGCTCCGGGACGAACACGGCGTTGAGGGCTCCGCCGATCAGGAGCATGTAGAGGATGTTGGGGACGGTGTTGGCGACCGTGTAGCCGTCGGCCGTGAGTCCGGTACCGAGGGCGGCGACGACGACCGCCGAGCGAATGAACCCGGTCGCCCGCGAGACGACCGACCCCGCGGCCATGACGGCGCCGCTGCGCAGCACCGAGCCCGGCTTCTGCCGTCCGTCCGGCCCCTCCTGCACGACCGTCCCGGTCGTCCGCGCGGCGGTCACCGGCGGGCCAGGTACGCTTGGAACGCCCTGTACAGCGTGTTGTTGGCTGCTCCGCCCACCGATGTCTCCCACTCCCCGAGGGTCTCGACGACCTGCCCACCGGTGCCGAGCTTCCAGCGCAGCAGTCCGAAGGAGCGGTCGTCGGGGTCAAGGGTGGAGGGTACCCCCCGCATGTCGTACAGCTCGGCGCCGAGGGCGTGCGCATCGAGCATCATCCGCCACTGGAGGGCGTTGCTGGGGCGGACCTCGCGCCGGTGGTCGGCGGACGCGCCCGTCTGGTACCAGACCCGCCGACCGGCGCTGATCATGGTGTGCGCGGCAAGGATCTCGCCCTCGTGGACGGCGAGATAGAGCTGCATCCGGCCGGGCTGTTCGGCGTTGAGCACAGCGTACTGACGCTGGAAGTAAGCGAGGGAGCGGCCGAGCCGGAAGCCGTCGCGCTCCTCGGTGATCCGCAGCAGCCGGTGGAACTCGGGCAGCTCCGCCGCGCCACCGACGACGATCCGGACACCGGACTTCTCCGCCTTGCGGATGTTGCGACGCCACTCCTGGTTGAGCCCCGTCCACAGATCGTCAGCGGTGCGTCCGGCGAGCGGCACCTGGAAGACGTAGCGCGGCTGTGCGTCGGCGTCGTTACCGGCGTCGCCGTCCCCGCCGCACCGCCGCCAGCCGCGCGCCCGGAGCCGGTCGGCGACGGCGGTACCGAGCGGGTCCACCTCGGCCGCCAGCACATCGCGGACCTTCCGGCCCGGCCCGGTGGCCGCCTTGAGCCGGGTGGTGTCCCAGCGCCGGTACGCCGGTGATGGCCCCATGCGTACGGCGAAGGCGCCCGCCTTCCGTAGATGCGCCATCAACGGCCGCAGCCATCGGTCGATCTCCGGATCGGCCCAGTCGGCCACCGGCCCTTCCGGCAGATAGGCAAAGTATTTACGGGTGCCCGGGAATTGCCGGTAGAGGACCAGCGCGCTGCCGGCCAATTCACCGTCGGCGCCGTGCCATCCGACCATTTCCGACGTCCATTGGTCCTTCACTCCGGCCCAGGACGGATACTGCAGAAAGCTCGCCCCCGGCCGCGCGGTCACACCCGTCCGATGCTCGGCTGCGCTCAGGCTGCGTATCCGCATCCCCTGTTCACCTCTTCGGTCACCGGTCGCGAGCAGCGCTGACATGTCCGTGGCCCTCCCTGGTCCCGCCCCTCCATTCGGCTCGGCGGGGCTGCACAGGATGCTCACAGCGGTCCATGACGGGTCCGAGCGGCGCCTGTGACGGGACGATGACCGTTGCGCTCCATTCCTTGTCACACAACGGAATCCATGGCTCGTCAGGGATTTGAGGAACCTAAAGTCGGGTGAATGCCTCTCCACCGGTGAGAAGCACAGCCCTGGAGGTTTTCCGTTGTCCTCTGCACGCCGGCACATACGCCGTACCGCATCCCTGGCCCGCCCGGCCCGGCTCACCCTGATAGCCGGAACGGCGGTGCTCGGCGCCACCCTGACCGCCTGCTCCGGCGGCGCCGCCGCATCGGACACCGGTCCCGGTCACGCCGCCGGGACCTCTCCGGCTCCGGACACCAGGATCTCGGTGAACCTCCAGGGCACGAGCGCCACCGCGGGCAAGCCGGTGAAGGTGACGCTGGCCGACGGAAAGCTGAAGACGGTGAAGGTGACCGCATCCGAGGGTGACGCGCTCACCGGCCGGATATCCGGCGACGGACGCAGCTGGACCTCGGACCGGGTCGCCGCACCCGGCACCGAGTACAGCGTCGAGGCGACGGACACCAGGAGTGGCACGGACCGCGCCGGCTTCTCGACAGCCGAGGCCGACAAGGTCAACAAGCTGACGCTCGCCCCCGGCAAGAACACCACGGTCGGTATCGCCCAGCCGCTGTCGATCGTCTTCGACAACCCGGTGAAGAACAAGGCGGCGGTCGAGAAGGCACTCAAGGTGTCCACGTCGAACAACACCGAGGGTTCCTGGGGCTGGCTGCAGGACTACTCCGGCAAGGAGCGCGTCGACTGGCGGCCCAAGGACTACTGGAAGCCCGGTACCCGCGTCACGCTCGACGCCGATCTCAACGGCATCGACTCGGGAACGGCCGGCGGCTGGTTCGTGCGCGACTACCGGACGACCTTCACCATCGGCCGCAACCAGGTGGTCAAGGTCGACCTCGACCGTCACCGGCTGGCGCTGAACCGGGACGGGAAGACGGTCATGGACGTGCCGATGTCGGCGGGCACCCCGGGCGGCCAGAAGGCGTCCTGGCGCGGCACGGCCGTACTGATGGCGAAGGAGGGCACCATCAACATGCGCTCCGAGACGGTCGGTCTGGGCGATGCGTACGACAAGATGGTCGATTCGTCGATGCGGCTGACCTGGTCGGGGATGTACGCCCATGCCGCGCCGTGGAACGCCGCGTACTTCGGGGTCGCCAACCACAGTTCCGGCTGCGTGGGAATGAGCAATGCGAACGCCGCGGAACTGTACAAGGAGGCGCAGGTCGGCGACCCGTTCGAGATCACCGGCGCTGACGCCAAGGGGACGGTCGCGGAGGGCAACGGCTACGGGGCGTGGAATGTGTCCTGGTCCGACTGGCAGGCGAAGAGCGCGCTCCACTGATCCCTTTCGAGCCGCTGTGGTGCGGGGGCGCACCGAGGTGCGCCGAGCTCTGCCCCACGCGCCCTTCCCTCCAGGTTCACCGGCCCCGCACTCTGAAGGGCGCACGGCGAAAGGAGCCGGGCGCGGCGTATCGGCCCGGACCGGTCCGCGCAGGGAGGATGTCGTGGAACAGGCAGCGGATCAGGCGCCTTCGGTGCAGGAGGTCGGAGCGTGGTACGACCGCTTGGGGGGTCTGTACAGCCTGACGATGGGTGACAGCATGCACCTGGGCATGTGGGACGACGGGGTGCGCCCGAATCCCGGGCGGACGCTGTCGGCGGACGAGGCGTGGCAGGAGCTGACGGCGGCGCAGGACCGGTGGACCGACGAACTGATCGACGAGCTCGCCCTCGGGCCCGGGCAACGTGCGCTGGACATGGGTTGCGGCACCGGACGGCCCACGGTGCGTCTGGCCCACGCCTCCGGCGGGCAGGTCCTCGGTATCACCGCCAGCAGCGCCCAGGTCGAGCAGGCCCGCGACCGCGCCGCCCGCGCCGGCGTCGCCGACCGCACCGAGTTCCTGCAGGCCGACGCGATGAACCTGCCCTTCGAGGACGCGTCGTTCGACGCGGTGTGGGCGATCGAGTCGTTCGCCCACTTCGCCAACCGCCCCCGTGCTCTGCACGAGGCCAAGCGCGTCCTGCGTCCCGGTGGCCGGCTCGTCCTCGCGGACTGCTTCGAACACGTCGCGTTCACCGACCAGGATGTGGCGCTGTTCCGCGCAGGCTTCGCGCTCGCCCGCCTGCCCGGCTCCCTCGACGACTACCCAGCCCTCGCCCGGCAGGCCAGCTTCACCATCGACCGCGTGCGTGACAGGACCGGCGACTTCACACCCACCTACCACCTGATCCCCCAGATCTTCGCGGCACGTCGCCAGCAGATCGAGGAACTCCTGGGCGCCGACATGGCCACGCAACTGGACTCGGCCTATCCGCTGATCCTCGGCCTGTGCCGGGACAAAATGGGCTACGTCATGGTCCGTGCCGGCAAACCTGCCCCGTGACCGCCACGCTCGCCGACCGCCTGTCCTGGCAGCGAGGTGCCGCAGCTGTCGTCGTGCGCCCGCCAGGGATGACGGGACAGCCCTTAGGGTGCGTCGTGCCTGCTCGTGGGGCTCCGCATCGGACGGATAACCGCCTTGCCCGAGTCGAGGTCAACGGAGCTCGGCGGTGCACCGGATTCGGCGTCGTCTCGGAGGACGAGTTGGCGTTCCCGCTCCTGCTGGACGTGTCGCTGTGATGGATGGAAGAGCTCACTCCACGCCTCAGCGGTTGATGCTCCGCCGCCGCCACGCTTGCGCCGACGCCAGCCGACCCACATAAAGAGGACCAGCCATAAGGCGATGACGACGCTGCCAGCCACAAGCAGCAAGTGCTCTCTCCTCTGGGCGCCGTTGTTTCCTGCCGGCAGTCTGCTGACCACCGGGCAGCATGTTTTCGGCAGCAGCATAGAGCTGTCCGGGAATTCGGTAAGGAGAGGCGGCTCAGCCGCCGCTGTCTCATGAGACACCTCGCAGTCTGGAGAACGACGGTTACCGTGCGCTGCTGCTCTCGTCCGGACGGGAGTGACATCAAAAGTCGCGCGAAAAGCCGAAGGCAAGCTCCCCGCCGCGGAGGCCTGCCCAGGACTCCCGCCGCCGCCAGTAGCTCGTTCGGAGTACGGCCCGGCCGGGCGACGCTCGTTGAACCGGCACGACCACAGCGCCCGCTCACGCCGCCGTTCCCCACGCCCATGGCTGCTCCGTCGGTGCGAAGTCGGGCCGGCGCGACCCGTGCCTCGCGGCCGCGGCTCGGGACGCGGCGGATCATGGCACAGCGGGCGTCCGGGTCCGCCGGCGTGCACGCCGTCACGTCGCCGTGAACAAAGCCGCCCTCCTGGCTGTGCTGACCCCACACCAGGGCAGACCCGTCTGCGCCGGGGGGCTTCCGGCCGGCGAGGACGTCAGCAGGGCGTCAGCGGTGCGCCAACAGGACGTGAGCGCCGAGCAGGAGAGTGATGAGTGTCAGGAGGTCACGGGCGGTTCGCCCGCAGGCCCCATGTCTTTGTCGTGCTGTCACACTTGGGGGGACCCTCATGCGTACGTTCCACAACCGTCACCACGCCACCGTCGTCGGCGCCACCGCCACTGCGGTACTCGCTCTGGCATCGACCGCCTGCGGTGGGGAGGGGATCGGCACGAAGGCCGCCGACTCGGCGGACAGTTCTGTAGCCGCTGCGGCTGCGGTGGGGTCCTCGTGGTCCACCGGGTCGGTGAAGACCAGCGACGCCGTGCAGAACACCGGCACCACGAACGCCGTCACCGTGAACGCCGGCAGCGCGAAGGCGGCCGGCGGCAACGCCAACAGCGACAGTGACGCCTACCCGCACCCGTGCGAGATGCAGAAGCTGTCGGTACACGTGGCCCGCCGGGCCGGTGCGCCCACCCAGCGGGTGATCAAGGTGCGCAACGTCGGCGTGAACACCTGCGGCCTGAGCTACTACCCACGGGTCAGCCTGGGCAACTCGAAGTCCGCGGACCACAGCCACGATGTCAGGCCACTGATCCCCAGCGGCCTCGGTGGGGCACCCGCATACCCGGTCCGGGCCGGACACACCGCCTACGCGGTGATCGACCTCAATCCGAGCGGCGCGACCACCGGGACCGTGCCCAAGATCGACGAGATGAATGTGCTGGCCGACGGCGACCATATGCCCAACGCGAACACGCTCAACTTCCCGCTCGGCACCGGCACGAAGGTACTCAAGCCCAAGCTTGGCCTGTACAGGAACACGATCGCGGACGCGGTCAGTTCCATGACTCAGGCCGACACACAGTCCTGAACGCGCCCCACGCCAACCGGCCCCGCCCGTGGCGCGCGTCTCGCCGGGCGCGGACCCCTCGTACCTGTCCGTCCCGTTGCGCGAGTTGTGATCACCGGCTGCTGCCGCCCTAGTGCACTCCCGGCAGCACCGTTCCCGGCTCGGCCGGTGCGACTTCCACGGCCTCCGTCTTCGGACTGCGCCGCTCCCGCTTGGCCACCCAGGTGGCGAACCAGGAGAGCAGCATGCACATCCCGATGTAGATCGGCGAGATCACCATCACGACGGGGATGAAGGGAAGATCGTAGTCGAGGTTGGACGCGATGAGTTTGCCCGCGTGGAGGAACTCCTCGTACGTGATCAGATAGCCGAGCGAGGTGTCCTTCAGGGCCACCACCAACTGGCTGATGATGGTGGGCAGCATCGCGCGAACCGCCTGCGGGGCCAGCACGAAGGTCATGACCTGCGTCTTGCGCATCCCCAGTGCGTACGCGGCCTCGCGCTGGCCGCGCTCCACCGAGTTGATGCCGGTACGGAACACCTCGGCAAGCACCGAGCCGTTGTAGAGGGTCAGTCCGGCGACCAGTGCGGGCAGCGGCTGCACTTTCAGCGCCACAAAGATGAAGAAGATCATCACCAGGACGGGCATGGCCCGGAAGAACTCCACGACGAGCGTCGCCAGCCAGCGCACCGCCCGGTGTTCGGAGAGCCGGCCGACGGCCAGGACCGCCCCGAGGGCCAGTGAGAGCACAGCCGCGCAGGCGAATGCCTTGAGTGTGTTGCCGAGCCCGCGCAGCAGGAGCTCCTGGATGCCCTTGTACTCGAAGGGGGTCCACTTGGCGCTGGTGAACTGCTCCGTCTCGAAGAGCAGATAGATGATCCAGCCGACCAGGGCAATGATCAGGAGCGTCGAGACGATTCCGTACACGAAGTGGCGTTTCCGGGTCCGCGGGCCCGGGATGTCGTAGAGCGCGGTGGCGGCCTGCGTGTGGGTCATCGGGCCACTCCGTAGCGCTTCTCCAGCGCGTTGAAGAGCGCGCTGATGGACAAGGTGATGATGAGGTAGCCGACGGCGATCCAGACGAAGGTCCAGATGATGCTGTAGCCCAGCTCGTTGAGGGTCTTGTAGGTGCCGAGCAGTTCGGTGACGCTGAACGCCCCCGCGATCGCCGAGTTCTTGGCGAGGGCGATGAGCGTCGAACCGATCGGGGGGATCACCGAGCGGAACGCCTGCGGCAGCACCACGTTGCCCAGTGTCTGTCCGAAGGTCATTCCAAGACTGCGGGCCGCCTCGCCCTGCCCCTGCGGCACGGTGTTGATGCCGGAGCGGATCACCTCGCAGATGAACGCGGAGGTGTAGCAGCCGAGTGCGAGGATCGCGAAGACCTTGAACGGCAGGACCAAACCGAAGCGTGGCAGACCGAGCAGGACAGCGAAGAAGAGCAGAGTCAGCGGGGTGTTGCGCAGCACCGTCACCCAGACGGTGCCGAACACGCGCAGCGAGCCGACGGGCGCCACTCGGAACGAGGCCATGACGAGGCCGAGGAGCAACGCCAGGATCGAGGCGTAGACGGTGAGTTCAAGGGTGCCGAGGAAGCCTGTGGCGTAGAGCGAGAAGTTCTGTGTGAGTACGTCCATGGTCGTGGACCGTCCCCTCAGGTCGCCGGGTAGCGGTCGATGGGCGGCGGAGTCGGCGCGGGCACTCCGGACAGGCCGAGCGTGGCCTCGAACGCCTTCTTCCAGTTGCCGTTCTTCTCATTGGCCTCAAGGGCGTCGTTGAGCGCGAACCGGAGCGCGTTGTCACTGCGCGGGACGCCGATGCCGTACGGCTCCTCGGAGAACGGTTTGCCGACCACCTTCAGCTCCTTGGGCGCCTTGGCCGCGAAGCCCAGCAGGATGGCGTCGTCGGTGGTGACGGCGTCGACCTGGTACGTCAGCAGATTGTCGACGCAGATCGAGTACGTGTCGTACGCGACCAGGATCGCCTCCGGGTAGTCGGCCGCGATGCGCTGGTACGGGGTCGAGCCCGCGGCCGAACAGACGGTCCTGCCGGCCAGGTCCTGCGGGCCGTTGATGTCGTGCTCGTCCGTGCGGACAAGCAGGGACTGGCCCGCCATGAAGTACGGCCCGGCGAACCCGACGAGCTTCTTACGCATGGCGTTGATGGTGTAGGTGCCGACGTAGTAGTCGATCTGCCCGTTCTGCAGCGCGGTCTCGCGGTTGGCGGAGGCGATCGTCCTGAAGCGGATCGTCTTCGGGTCGAAGCCGAGCGAGGCCGACATCATCCGGGCGATCTCGATGTCGAAACCGGAGTAGATACCCGTGGCCGGGTCCTTCTCGCCCAGATAGGGCTGGTCCTCCTTGGCTCCGACCTGGAGATAACCGCGCTTCTTGGCCTTGGTCCAGGTCTTCGACTCGGGCAGCCGGAAAACGGTGTCGACCTTGTAGACCGGCAGCTGGCCGGGCTTGGGCCCCTTCACCGGGGGGCTGCCCTCCTTCCCGCAGCCGACGGCGAGGACGGCCAGCAGAAGGCCCGCGCAGGCGGCCAGAATTCTTCTCGTACGCAACAGGGAGCCTCCCGTCAGTGCTTGAGGATCTTGGACAGGAAGTCCTTGGCCCGGTCGGTCTCCGGGGCGGTGAAGAAGGCCTCCGGGGTGCGGTCCTCGATGATGCGGCCGTCGGCCATGAAGACCACGCGGTTGGCCGCGGACCGGGCGAACCCCATCTCGTGGGTGACGACGACCATGGTCATGCCGTCCCGGGCCAGCTGCTGCATGACCTCCAGAACCTCGTTGATCATCTCCGGGTCGAGCGCCGAGGTCGGCTCATCGAAGAGGAGGGCCTTGGGGTCCATGGCGAGGGCGCGGGCGATGGCCACCCGCTGCTGCTGGCCGCCGGAGAGCTGGGCGGGGTACTTGTCAGCCTGGGAGGCGAGCCCGACCCGCTCCAGCAGCTCCCGGGACCGCAGGTCGCACTGGTCCTTCTTGCGCTTGCGGACCTTGAGCTGGGCGAGCGAGACATTGGCCAGCACGGTCTTGTGCGCGAAGAGATTGAAGGACTGGAAGACCATCCCGACTTCGGCCCGCAGCTCCGCGAGTCCCTTGCCCTCCTCCGGGAGGGGCCTGCCGTCGATGGCGATGTAGCCCGACTCGATCGTCTCGAGCCTGTTGATGGTCCGGCAGAGCGTCGATTTGCCCGAGCCGGAGGGGCCGATGACCACCACCACCTCCCCGCGGCCGACGGAGAGATTGATGTCCTGCAGTACGTGCAACCTTCCGTAGTACTTATTGACGTTCCGCAGCTCGATCAACGGATCGACGGCCATACGCTGCCCTACCCACTTGTCGCTGTGTCGAGGTCAGCGCAAACTATCCATCCCGGCAAGGGACTTCGTACCCGACACGCACAAATGGGATATAAGGCGTTTTATTAGGTTTCAGAGTTGGCTCTTAGCCTTCGGCCGACTCCGCGTACACCTGCGAGAGCTCAGGGCTGCCGGCCATCGCCCAGTCGAGCCCGGCCTCGACGACATCGATCTCGCGCCCGGAGGCGAGCCGCACCACCGGCTGCCCGCTGGGCCAGATGTGCCAGACGGCGCCGGAGACGTTCCGCACCAGGACGGTGCCGAGGTACAGACCGGCGTCGTTACCCAGCCAGGGCAGCTCCTCCGGGTCGTCCCGCCAGCGGGGCGGCAGTTGGTCGAGCGCCGTCAACGAGGCCGGTGTGTCGTCGAGTTCGAGCCCTCGTTGCCCTGCTCGGACACGCAGCAGCTCGCACTCGGCGAGCAGCTCGGCCACGCCGTCCGGGTCGGCCTCGACGGCGGCCGCGAGGCCCGCTCCGTGCCCACCGTTGTGACGCTTACGCCAGTTGTCCAAGAAGGGGATGTTCATACCACTCAGGGTCCCATCCCGGCCCGGTTGCGCACCACAGGCGCGCGGCCTGTCGTTCGAGTGCTGAACCAGGTGCGCACACCCACCGGTACGCCGCCGCGCGCGCCGTCGCCACCGCCGGGCAGGCCGTCACACCGGCCCATCGCGATCACGCGGCCCAAGGGGCGTCCCGTAGCCAGGTTCGTGTGCGGACCATTCTCTTTGACGGGGTGGAGGTGGAGTGATCCGGACTGATACGTTCGCCATCATGTCCAGCCCCGAGGCGAACAGACTCTAGCCACCGGTCCCGCCGGTGGCTGACCCGCTGTCGAGTCGATCCCGCACGGCCGATCAGGCCGGAGGATCGCTTCTGTCCGGCTGCCGCCGCAGGACCACCGCAGTGTGGGCTGCGCTTCCCCTATGCACTCATGCGCAGATTCCCGGCCACGACGGCTGCCTGCCGCGTTGTCGCGTCACGTCCGTGAACAGACCTGACGTTCGTCCGCGTTGCCGCTCGACCTGTCGGGCGGGCACGGCCCACACCCCCTGCCTGGTCCGTCCATCAGTCTGCCCATGGGGTTTCTTCATGCCATTTGCTGTCTACGCGCTCGGGCTCGCCGTCTTCGCCCAGGGCACCTCCGAGTTCATGTTGTCCGGTCTGGTCTCGGACATCGCCAATGACCTGCACGTATCCATCCCGGCTGCCGGCCTGCTGACGTCGGCGTTCGCGGTCGGAATGGTGGTCGGCGCGCCCGCGATGGCGCTCCTCAGCCGGAACTGGCCCCGGCGTCGCGCGCTGCTGTTCTTCCTCTCCGTCTTCACCGCCGTCCATGTCATCGGCGCGGTCACACCCGGATACGGCGTGCTGCTGGCGACACGGGTCGTCGGAGCGCTGGCGAACGCGGGTTTCTGGGCCGTGGCGCTGGTGACCGCGGTCTCCGTGGCCGGACCCGGTGCCCGGGCTCGCGCCACGTCGGTCGTAGTCGGCGGTGTCACCGTCGCCTGCGTGGCGGGGGTGCCCGCCGGCGCGCTGCTGGGCGGGCACTGGGGGTGGCGCGCCGCGTTCTGGGCCGTCGCCCTCGTCTCCGTACCGGCCCTTGCGGTGATCGCCAGGACGATCCCCGGCGAGCGGGCCGAGTCCCACGCGGTGAGCGGGCGTGCCGAACTGCGGTCCCTGACCGAGCCGCGGCTCGCTCTCACGCTACTGACGAGCGCGCTCGTGCAGGGCGCGACCTTCTGCGCGTTCTCCTATCTGGAGCCGCTGGTCACCCGGGTCACGGGGGTCGGTGCCGGGTGGGTGCCCGCGGTGCTCGCAGTGTTCGGGGTCGGCTCGTTCCTGGGTGTCACCGTCGCGGGCCGTATCGTCGATGCGCGACCGGTCGCCGTCACCACCGCCGGGCTGGTGGCGCTCACCGCCGGCTGGGCCGGGCTCGCGCTGACCGCGGGGAGCCCGGTCGCGGTCGTCGCACTCGTCCTGATCCAAGGCATGCTCGCGTTCGGCACCGGAACAGCGCTGATCTCGCGGGTGCTCCAGTCGGCGTCCGGTGCGCCGACACTGGCAGGCTCGTTCTCCACGGCCGCCTTCAACGTGGGCGGCGCGCTGGGGCCTTGGCTCGGCGGCATCACGATCGGTGCGGGGTTCGGCTTCCGGTCGCCGCTGTGGGTGAGTGCGCTGCTGATGGTCCTGGCGCTCGGCGCGACCGCCGCGTGGTCCGCATACGACGCCCCGTCCGGCGCTGAACGGGCGGTGCGGTCCAAGCCTTCGCGAGCAGCCGGCAAGCGGGACAATGACAGGGATCACCGTATCGGCAACCACTGACAATCGGCCCGGGCCGATCTGACATGCTCGCCCTCGTACGCGGGCGAACAGGGGGAAGCGCATGACCGAGGACCGCGACGGCATGGTTGTCTACTGGCGGCCCGGCTGCCCGTACTGCATGAAGCTCCGCCTGCAGCTCCGGTTCACCCGCCTCAGGTACACCGGGGTGAACATCTGGCGGGATCCCGAGGCCGCGGCGTTCGTCCGCTCGGTCGCCGACGGGAACGAGACCGTTCCGACGGTGTCCGTGGCGGGGCACGCGATGGTCAACCCGTCCAAGCGGGAGGTGCTCGACGCGGTCCGGGCCCATGCGCCGCAGCTGGAAGCGTCGTAGGCTACGGGTCTGCAGGGTGTCCCAGGACGTCGCTGATCGAGGCGCCCTAGGGCGTGTTTCGAAAGCAGCGCCGCCCGCCCGCAGGGCGGGCCTGGCGGCGTCTGGTGCGTGCGATCGCAAGGCGGAGGGTCGCCCCGATACTGGGCGTATCGGGGCGAGCCCGACAACGCAGCGAGCGTGCCAGGCGTCGCCAGGCAGGCGGGGCTTTCGAAACACGCCCTAGTGCGCCGGGATCAGCGGACGTCACCGGACGGCGGTCACAAGTCCAGGTCGACGACCACCGGCGCATGGTCGGACGCACCCTTGCCCTTGCGCTCCTCGCGGTCCACGTAGCTGTCCTTGACCGCCGCCGTGAAGGGGGCGTTGCCGTAGACCAGGTCGATCCGCATGCCCTTGTTCTTCGGGAAGCGCAGCTCGCGGTAGTCCCAGAAGGTGTACGGGCGGTCGTACTTGAGCGGGCGCGGCATCACGTCCGAGAGGCCCTCCGCGCGGAGGGTGGCGAGGGCGGCGCGCTCGGCGGGGGTGACATGCGTGGCGCCCTCGAAGAGGGCGGGGTCCCAGACGTCCTCGTCGGTCGGCGCCACGTTGAAGTCGCCGAGGACCGCGAACGGCTGGGAGCCCGCGGCGTCGGGGGCGACCGCTTTCTGCAGGGCCTCGAACCAGCGCAGCTTGTAGGCGTAGTGCTCGTGGGCGACCTCGCGGCCGTTCGGCACGTACACCGACCAGAGACGGACCGGGCCGCAGGTCGCCGAGATCGCCCGGGGCTCCTGCACGCCCTCATAATCGGGGCCGCCGGGCAGCCCCATGACGACGTCGGCCAGTCCGGCCCGGGAGACCAGCGCGACCCCGTTCCACCGGCCCGTGGCGTTGACCGCGGACTCGTAGCCGAGCTCGCGCAGCTCGTCCGCCGGGAACTGCTCGGCCGCGCATTTGGTCTCCTGGATGCACAGCACGTCCGTGCCGGTGCTCTCCAGCCAGGCCAGCAGCCGCGGGAGGCGGGCGGTGATCGAATTGACGTTCCACGTGGCGATGCGCATGTACGTAAACCTAGCGGCTCCCACTGACAGTCGCCGGACCGGCGCCGGTCACAGGCCGGTCGAGTCACCCGGGGTCAGCCGGCCGTGATCGGTGCCGCCGAGGCTGCCGATCTGCCGGTCGTAGATCGGGCGGGCGAGATCGGTGAGCAGCGCGTCGTGGATGTCGATGGCACGCCTCGGCTTGACCTCGCGTACATAGTCGATGACCTCGGAGATCTTGTTCCAGGGGGCCATCACCGGGAGCATCAGGGTGTCGACGGGGTGGTCGGGCACGGTGAGCGCGTCGCCCGGGTGGAAGAGCGAGCCGTCCACCAGGAAGCCGATGTTGGTGATCTGCGGGATGTCGGGGTGGATCACCGCGTGCAGTTCGCCGTGTACCTGTACGTCGAAGCCGGCCGCGGAGAACGTGTCCCCGTGCCCGACGGTGTGGACGCGCCCGGGGAACGCCGCGGAGAGCTGGTCGGCGACGCTGCGCAGGGTCCAGATCTGCGCGGCCGGGTTGGCCTCCATACCGGCCCGCAGCCGGTTCTCGTCGAAGTGGTCGGCGTGCTCGTGCGTCACCAGCAGCGCGTCGGCGCCGAGTGCCGCGTCCTCCTCCGAGAAGCCGCCCGGGTCGATGACGAGCGTCCGCCCGTCCTTCTCCAGGCGGATGCAGGAGTGCGTCTTCTTCGTCAGGGTCAGGTGCACGGGGTTCGCAGCGTTCATGGTCCCCATCCTGCTACGGGTGGGGCCGCGTTTCTTCCTGAATCACGGTCTGGGCGATCGTGAACGCGGCGTCCGCGGCCGGTATGCCGCAGTAGACGGCGGTCTGCAGCAGCACCTCCTTGATCTCCGCGGGGGTCAGCCCGTTGCGCAGGGCTGCCCTGATATGCGCGGCCAGGCTCTCCAGATGGCCTGAGGTGACCAGCGCGGTGAGCGTGATGCAGCTGCGGGTGCGGCGGTCCAGGACCTCGCGGGTCCAGGTCTCCCCCCAGACGTACCGCGTGACGAGCTTCTGGAACTCGCCGGTGAACTCGTCGGAGGCGGCCATGACCCGGTCGACATGGGCGTCGCCGAGCACCTCGCGGCGTACCCTCATGCCCGGTTCGTACGGGTCGGCGCGGCCGCTGGTCACGGCCTCCGGCTGTTCCATGGCGGGGGCGATCTCCGCGATGGGCAGTACGGGGGTGGAGAGCGCGGGGCCGGTGCTCGGGACGGGGATGGCGAGGAGGGTGTCCTGCCAGCTCGTCGAGAAGTGGGTGACGAGCAGGTCGGTGACGGCGGCGGGCTGCTCGACCGGGGCGAGGTGCGAGGCTCCGGGCACGAGGGCGAGCCGGGCATCCGGTATGCCCGCGACCAGGGTCCGGGCCTCGGCGGGCCCGGTGACCCGGTCCTCGGCGCCGACCAGCACGAGGGTCGGGACGCCGATGCGGCTGAGCTCGGTACGGATGTCGAAGGTGGCGAGGGCTTCGCAGGCGGCGATGTAACAGCCGGGGTCGGTGGTGCGGACCATCTGGACGGCCCACTCGACGATCGCAGCCTGGGCGGCGGCGAAGCCGGGGGTGAACCAGTGTTCGGGCGCGCTGCGGGCGATCGGATCCAGGCCGTTGGTACGGACGACCACCCCGCGCTGCCGGAACTCGTCGGCGCTGCCGAACCGGGGCGAGGCGGCGATCAGGGCCAGTGAGGCGACCCGGTGCGGATGGCGCAGCGCGAGGTCGGCGCCGATCGCGCCGCCGATGGAGCAGCCCGCGTACCCGAAGCGCTGGACACCGAGACCGTCGAGGGTGGCCAGCAGCCGGTCGGAGAGCTCACCGACGGCGGTGGCCGGGTGGGCGGGGGCGCCGCCGTGGCCCGGCAGGTCGAAGCGGAAGATCCGCCAGTGCTGGGAGAGCTCCGGTATCTGCCGGTCCCACATGTGCCATGTGGTACCCAGTGAGGGACCGAGGATCAGGACCGGGGCGTCTTCTGGCCCGTCAAAGCGGTATTGCAGGGTGTTCATCGGTGTCTCACTCACCCGCCTGAGCCTCTCATCTGTCACCAGATGTCACATCGCCGGGGTGGACGTAGCGGGCCTTGCCCCGATCCGGGACTGCCGGACCTGCCGACGAGAGCCCAGGGATACGTTCTCCGGCATGTACTCGTGGCCGTGTCGGCAGTGGGCCCTCCGGTACCGGCTACGCCGGCGGTTTCGGTCGCCCCGTGCGGGGCGACATGATGTGTCGTCTCCGCTGATCAGGCGAGTGTGTCCACTGCCTGGCAGACGATCGACAATCGGTGGTTGCCGCAGGAAGGACGCAGGCAACGCGGGCTTCGGATCAACCGGTTACAGGTGCGTGCTCACTGCGGCAGTTCGGTGCCTGCCTGCTCGCGCACCATGTATTCGGCGTACCAGTCGGGCCAGTTCGCGTCATGCGCGCCGGTACGTGCCTCGTGTTCCCCATGCGCGGCCACGGCACGGCGCAGCGCGGCGGCGAGGTCCGAGGCGGAGGTGAAGGTGGTGACCGACGGGTCGAGCCGCCCCGGGAGCCGGGTCGTGACCTCCTGCAGGACCCAGCCGTTGCCGTCCGGATCGTCGAACGACAGGAACGAGCCGTAGCTGCCGCGCTGCGGATCCGGTCCGGACACCCGGGCATCGGTCCCGGCGTGGTGGAAGACGCCCCCGGCGTCATGGAACACGTCGCTGGGACGGGCGCCGAGCCGCTTGAGTTCGTCGTGCGCGGCGTTGATCTCGTCGACGATCAGGTGGAGCCCCTGGGCCGAGCCCGGTGTCTGGGAGGTGACCGACGTACCGAAGATGACGGATGCGGGTGAGCCGGGCGGGGTCACCTGCACCACCCGGAAGTTCTCGCCGGTGGCGATGTCGGCGTCCAGCCGCCACCCCAGCCCCGTATAGAAAGCCTTCGCCCGGTCGACATCCGCGACCGGCACCACGACAACTTCGAGTTTCATGTCCATGATCTGCGCTTTCAGTGTGAGAGTGAGGGCCCGCGCGGCGCGCGAACCCAGCGGCGATGAGGCCTCGAACAGGGGATACAGAAGTTTTTCGGTCCCGCCTCAGCGGTCGCCTCCGCCGAGCCGGCGCCGGCGGTTGAACTCTTCGAGCAGACGGAGCCACACCTCGCTGGGCGTGGGGTAGCTCGGGACGGCGTGCCACAGCGCGGTCAGCGGCACCCACCCGACCACCGCGACGGTCGCGGAGTGCAGCAGGTCGGCGACGCCGCTGCCGACGAACGTCGCCCCGAGCAGGGTGTCGGCCGCCCGGTCGATGACGAGCTTGGCCCGCCCGACATATTCGTCGCGGAGCAGGTAGGTGCCGGCGAGTGCGGCCATGTCGTACTCGACGGTCTCGACGTCGTACCCGGCCGCGACCGCCGCACGCTCGGTCAGGCCGACCGAAGCGACCTCCGGCTCGGTGAACGTCACCTGCGGCACGGCCCGGTGCCCGGGCGCGGCGCTCAGCTCATGGGCGAACCCGCCCGGCTCCGGGCGTCTGCCCGCCCGCGCGGCGATGACCTCGCCGACGATCCGGGCCTGGTACTTGCCCATGTGGGTAAGCCGGGCCTTGCCGCAGACATCCCCGATGGCGTAGAGCCACTCCCCGTCCACGCCCTTGACGGCCTGGTGGTCGTCGACTTCGAGCAAGCCGCCGTCGCGCAAGCCGACGTAGGACAGGCCGATGTCGTCGGTCCGGGGCACCCGGCCGGTCGCCACGACGATCTCGTCGACGGTCACCTCGGTGCCGTCGTCGAGGGTCAGCGTCGCCGGACCGCCGTGCCGGAATCCGATGCCGGCCAGGGTCCCGGCCTTGGCGTCGTCGACGGCCTCCCGGCGCACGTCGACGAGGCCCCGGGACATCATCAGCCGCACGCCACTGCCCTCCAGCGCGGCGGCCACCAGCTCACTCGCGAACGGCTCCAGCCGCTCGAGCAGACCGGCCTCGCGGACGATGACCGTCAGCTCCTCGACGCCCAGACCCCGCAGCCAGGTGGCCGCCTCGCAGGCGACGACTCCGCCACCCAGCACGGCCACCCGCTGCGGGATCTCCTGCAGGTGCGTGACGTCCCGCGAGGTCCACGGCCGCGCCGCCCGCAGCCCAGGCACGTCCGGGACGAACGGCGCCGACCCGGTGCCGACGACGACCGCGTGCCGCGCGGTGAGCGTCCGCACCGAACCGTCCGGACGCGCCCGGGGTAGTGCGGGGCGGCGGCGCCGCGACCGGGCGGCGGTCGTCACCGACCCGCTCGCCTCGCCAGGAGAGAACGCCCGTAGTTCGGACGAGGTGAGTGCGGGTCATCCTCGCCCGGCATCACAACGCTGATTCCAGCCCCGGCGGGCGGCGGTCACATCCCGTCGTTCAGCTCCATCAGTGCGTTGTGCAGGGCCGTACGCGTCGTGATTCCGAGCTTCGGAAACACCTGATACAGGTGAGCGCCGACCGTGCGGTGCGACAGGTAGAGCCGCTCGCCGATCTGCTTGTTCGTCATCCCGGTTGCCGCCAACTGAGCGATCTCCAGCTCCTGCGGCGTCAGCGGGACCCGGTTGGTCACCGGTCCGGTGGCCTGGCCAGCGGCGCGCAGTTCCTTGGCGGCACGCTCGACCCACGGCTTGGCGCCAAGCCGGGTGAAGCTCTTCAGAGCGGTTGTCAGCGGCTCGCGGGCCTCGCTCCTGGCGGCTATGCGCCGCAGCCGCTCGCCGAGCGCCAGCCGGATCCGCGCCGCTTCAAAGACCCAGCGGTCCGCACCCGGCACCGCCAGCGCGTCACGGAAGTGGACGATCGCTTGCTCATCCTTCGCGACCAGTCCGGCCGCGCCGGCGACGATCATCGCGTACCGGTCGGACAGCTGGTCGATCTTCAGCTCTCGCAGGGTCTGCAGATGCGCGAGGGCTTCTTGCCGGCGTCCGGTCCGCATCGCGGCCTCGACCAGGTCGAAGATGCCCCACAAGGTCATCGGGGCGTACGGGGCGAGGGTGCCGGCCGGCGCCAGGGCCGTGGCGTGGGTATAGGCCGCCTCGTAATCCCCGCTGCCCATGCAGACCAGAGCATGCGCCTGGTGCGCGAAGGCCGCGGCTGCGCCGACACCGCGCCGGGTCGCCCAGCGCACCATCTCCTCGGCCAGCGCGTTCCCGGCCTCGGCCTCACCCCGCGCCCCGTGCAGGAGCACCTGGTTGAACTGGAAGTACCAGGCGAAGAACGGGTATCCAGCCGCGCACAAAGCTAGTCCCTCATCGACGAGTTGCTGGCCTTCCTCCCATTCGCCGGTCAGGAAGTCGTCCATGCAGAGGTGCATCAGGGACCCGATATGCCGACGGTGCGGACCGCCGCCGTCCCGGCCGGAGTGGACCAGATCCCACAGCCGGTCGCGGATCTCGCCGACGCGGTCCAGGTAGACGGTCGCGGTGGCACCGCGCACCAGGGTGGTGGGATCGTTGGCCTCGCGCATCAGCGTCCGGAGCTCGTCGAGCCACGGCAGGGCGGACAGCCCGGTGCGCGCCGGGTCGGGGAAGCTCCGGGCGGCCATGGCCAGGACCGGCGGCAGAGCCGGCCCCAGCTTGTCGATCACTTCGAAGAACGGCGCCCATACCTCCTCGCGGCCGCTCCACCAACAGACCAGCTGAAGGGTGTGCAGTGCGTCGATGAGCGCCGGATCGCCGGCGTCGTAATCGGGTCCAGCCGCGTGGATCGCGCCGACCAGCACGCGGTACACCGTCTCCACGGAGGCGTCGCTGTTGACGAGGACGTAGACCGCCGCGGCCGCGGCGTACAGGGCACCGCTGGTGCCCAGCTCCGCGGCCATGTCCGACTCGCCCTGCGCGCGCCGCAGCAGGTCCGACGCCTTGGCGATGTCCCCGCTGGCCTCGGCGCCGACGTAGGCGGCCTCGACCAGGCGGCGGTTGCGAGCGTACAGGTCGGGACTCAGGTCCGCGGCCCGGATCAGTCCGGCCACGGCTCCGACGGTGTCGCCGCGCCGCAGCACCGTGTGGGCGGCTTCCTGCAGCAGCTTCGCAACGGTCTCGTCCGGTTCGATGGCGGCCTCGGCAAGGTGCCAGGCCCGCACCTCGGCCCGGTCGACCGAGGCCGCCGCCAGAGCCAGATGGGCCCGGCGGCGTTCGGCGAGTGTTGCGATGTCCACGACGGTCGACCGGATCAGCGGGTGGTGGAAGACCAGCCGCCGGGTGACGGTGTCGACGCGGACCAGCCGGTCGCGTTCGGCGGCCGCGAGAAGACTCAGCATCTCAGCCACCGAGGCCGGCTTCCGGACCGCCTTGGCCGTGTCCGGTCCCGGGACCCAGTCCGAGTCCGGATCGGGTTCGATCAGCGCCGCGGCCTGGCACAGAACGCCGAGGTCCCCGGTGTGGGCCAGTGCGGCGAGCAGCAGCATCCGGCGATCGGCTGCCGGCAGAACCCTGACCCGCGAGGCGTAGAGGCAACGAGTGCGCTTGCCAAGGGAGAGGACCGTGGGCAGCTCTTCGTTGGCGGCCAGCTGCGATCGAGAGAGTTGACCGGGCAGTTCCAGCAGCGCCAGCGGGTTGCCCTCGGCCTCGGTGATCACCCGGGTCCGGACCTTCGCGGCCAGACCCGGAATACGGGCGCCGAGCAGCAGGTGCGCCGAGTCCACGTCGAGCGGCGCGAGCTCGAACTCGGTAAGGCCACCGCGGTCGAGCGGTCCGTGCACGGAGGTCCGCGACGCCGCCAGAAACCCGATCCGCGTCCCCGCCAACCGGCGCGCCACGAACCCCAGCACCACCGCGCTGGCCTGGTCCAACCACGGCAGATCGTCCACCACCAGCAACACCCGACCATCGACCGCCGCCAACCGCAACAACGCCAACACCGCGTTGACCACCAACAGCCGGTCCGGAGCCGGCCCCGTCCCGAAACCCAACGCCACGTCCAGCGCCGTCCGATGCTCCGCAGGAAGCTCCCCCGCCCGGTCGAGCAGTGGCGTCAGGATCTGGTGCAAGCCCGCATAGGCGACATCGGCCTCGAACTCGACACCGTCGGCCCGCAGCACCCACGCCCCCGACTCCGCCGCCACCTCCGCCACCGCGTCCAACAACGTCGTCTTGCCCACCCCGGCGTCCCCGAGTACATGCAGACCCCGCCCGGAGCTTTTCTCGAAGAACTCGGAGATCACCCTGACGTCCTCGCTTCGGCCGACGATCCACGACCGAACGCTCAACACTGGATTCCCGCCCATCACCAACCACTCGCTCCTATCCGTCTCCTGACGCAGTTCAGGATGGGCGCTGGGCCCCCGGGAGGCACCCGTGGATGTCCCTGGCTGGCTCCCTGGCGCGTGACCGAGCTGCGCTGGCGGTAGGCGGTGGCGGCCCGAAACGGGAGCCCCGGGCAGCACTGACCAGCATGGGACGGAGTCCTTCGGCACTCCAGTAGGTGTCCGGCAAGCTCGGCGTCACCTCGCGACGGGAGCAGGCCGCAGCCTGGAGAGGGTCCCCGTTCCCGCACAGTGACGACAGCCACAGTCAAATGACCGATTCCCCCTGGGTGCCGACCCGGAAGGCTGGGTCAGGGCCGTGAACCATCCTCGGCCGCCACCGCCACCGCTGTCACCTGAGGGACCAGATGTCCTACATCACCGCCGACCACGCGTACGGCGACACCGTCAATCTGTACTACGAGGAATCCGGAACGGGGAGACCGGTCGTCCTCATCCACGGCTATCCCCTCGACTCCCGGCTCTGGACGCACCAGATCACTGCGTTGACGACAGCGGGCCATCGCACCATCGCCTACGACCGCCGGGGCTTCGGCCGCTCGACACCGTTCAAGACTGGCCACGACTTCGACACCTTCGCCGCCGACCTCGACGCACTGCTCACCGAACTCGGACTCACCGATGCCGCCCTGGTGGGCCACGGCATGGGGACCGGCGATATCGTCCGCTATCTCGGCGCGTACGGCTCGGACCGGATTTCACGGGCCGCGTTGCTGGCCCCTCTGCCCCCCCTGTCTGCTCCAGTCGGAACAGAACCCCGCAAGTTTCGAACTTGCGTCGTTCGACGCAGCCCTCGCCCACGCCCGACGTGATCCCGCGGACTACCTCGACCAGTTCATCAACCGCGTGTTCGCCACGGACGACAGTGTCGATGCCGCGACATCCGCCGAGGCGCACGCGCCCGACGCCGCGATCTGGCGCCGGCTGGCCTCCGAGCTGTCGCCGCGGACTTGCGCGGCGGCGATCCCGACATGGATCACCGACTTCCGCCTCGATCTCGACGCGGTCGACATCCCGGTCCTGATCGTCCATGGCGTCTGCGACCAGGTGCTACCGGTGGAGATCACGAGCCTCCGGCTGCTCGACCTGCTGCCGAAAGCGGACTATGCCGCCGTCGAGGGCGCGCCGCACGCCTTGACCTGGACCCACGCCGACGAGGTCAACGGCGTGCTGCTGGACTTCCTCGCCAACTGACGGCAGGGCCCCGGGTAGTCGGGTACTCGGTTGGCCGGCTGCCCATTGATACTGGACGGCGACGTGGCGGCGGCCGCGGCATTTCTGGAACGCGCGGCCGAGATGAGCCCGGATCCGTGCCTTGCGGGAACCGCGCCTTGGCCGCGGCCGGTTTGAAATTCGGCACGGAGGACTCCGAACAAGCAGACCACCTGGTGCAGGAAGCCCTGGCGATCTCGGCCGCGGCAGCCGACGGCCGCTCTCGTCGATCGCGACGCAGTGGTGATGGGTCTTGCCTGCGTCGATGCCGGCCCAGATCGCAGTCATGTGATGCCTCCGTGCGGTGGTGTTGCTGGTGCCACCCACGGACGACCTCGCTGTCGATTCCCTACAGAGCGATCATTCGCGATCCCTCATTGGCAGCCGAGTCGTCGTGGGGCACCGGGCGGCCAATCACTGAGAGCCACAACAGGCAGAACTTTTTCAACCACACCCGACGCCCCTGGGTGGGTGAACCATACGAAGGGCTCACCGCCTCCCGCTGAACAACGTAGGGAGCTCTTTCAGCGTTGCCAAGGTCCACGACCTCCTTGGCAGGCGGAATCGGCTGGTCGCGGAAAGTTCAGGCGTAAGCGTCCTCGATAACGACACGTCGCACGGTGCGCAGCGACGCCCGGAGACTGTCCGGATCGGTCGAGCCGAGAGCGAGGCGGAGCGCCTGTGGTGTGTGCTTCGAGGTGGTGAAGGGCTCCGCGGTGCTGACCGAGATGTGCTGACGCGCGAGGCTGGCGGTCAGGCGATCGGCGCGTGCGTCGTCGGGCAGCGTCAGCCATGTGAAGTAGGACGAGGGGTGGCTGATGAGTGGTAGGCCTGCCAGTTCATGTCTGGCGAGTGCTTGGCGGGCCTTGGCGTCATCTCGTTTCTGTGCTTCCAAGTGGCTCACTGTGCCGTCGTCGAGCCAGCGGCAGGCGATCGCGGTGGTGAGGGCCGGGGTGTTCCAGGTGGTCACCCGAATCGCGCGTTCGAGCGACGGCACCGCAGAAGGCGGGGCGACGACGAAGCCGACCCGGAGGCCGGTGGCGATGTTCTTGGACAGTCCCGAGACGTAGACGGTGATGTCCGGCGCTGTTGCGGCCAGAGGCGGTGGAGGGTCCTCGACCAGGTAGGCGTACGCGGCGTCTTCAATGATGAGCGGACCGTGCTGCCGAGCGATCTCGATCAGACGGCTGCGGTCAGTTGCCGGCATGACCCAGCCCAGAGGGTTGTGCAACGTTGGCATGGTGTAGATCGCGCGCACGGGGCGGGTCGCGCACAGCTTCTCCAGGGCATCGAGATCCGGCCCGTCGGTGGTTGTGGGGATGGGCTCCAGGTCGAGATGAAAGGCCTGCGCGAGCACCTTGAAACCCGGGTAGGTGAGCGCATCGACCGCGACGACGTCGCCGGCGTTGAGCGCGGCCATGACGGTGATGGCTAGGCCGTGCTGCGCACCGCTGACGATGAGGATCTCATCGGCGTCCGGAGTGATTCCCCGACGCCGCAGGTGCCGTGCGATCGAGGCCCTGTCCTGGGGACGCCCCCGATGTGGTTGGTAGCGCAGCAGCGAGTCGAGATCACCGGAGGTGGCCACCTCGCGCAGGGCCTGCCGCAGGAGATCGGCTTGGCCGGGCAGTGACGGATAGTTGAAGTTGAGGTCGACCGCATCCGCGGCGACGACTTGCAGATCGATGCCGTGATCGGCGGGAACCGCGATGTCACGCACGAACGTGCCGCGGCCCTGTTCCCGGCTCACGAGGCCCATCGCTTCCAGCTCGGCGTACACCCGGGTCGCGGTCACCACGGCGATGCCCTCGCGGGCGGCGAGCCCGCGGTGTGTCGGTAGCCGCACCCCTGCGGCGAGCCGGCCTGTCCGGATGTCGGATGCGAGCGCGTCGACCAGGATTTTGTATCGCGGGGCTCCCATACACCGAATTGTATCCAGAACAATTCTTTGACTGTCCTGTTCGCGGGTCCTTACCGTCAGGACCCACTCATCCGGAGGGACAGCCGCCGTGCACATCGCCATTCTCACCTTCGAGGGTTACAACGAGCTCGACTCCCTGATCGCACTCGGTGTCCTCAACCGCATCAAGGCCGACGACTGGCGCGTCACCATCGCCGCCCCCAGCCCCAGGGTGACATCGATGAACGGGGTGGTCATCGAGCAGATGTCCACCCTTGAGGAGGCGTGCGCCGCTGACGCCGTCATCGTCGGCAGCGGCATCGCCACCCGCGAGGTCGTCGAAAACCTGGCGATCATGAACACCCTGCGTGGCCTGGACCCCTCGCGCCAGCTCATCGCGGCGCAGTGCTCCGGCGCGCTCGTGCTGGCCAAGCTCGGCCTGCTCGACGACATCCCCGCCTGCACCGACCTGACCACCAAGCCGTGGGTCGTCGCCGCCGGCGTCGAGGTGCTCAACCAGCCCTTCTACGCCAAGGACAACATCGCCACCGCCGGCGGGTGCCTGGCCTCTCACTACCTCGCCGCCTGGATCATCGCCCGGCTCAAGGGCAACGACGCCGCCGAAAGCGCACTGCGCTATGTCGCCCCGGTCGGCGAGAAGGAGGAGTACATCGAGCGCGCCTGGCGCAACATCACTCCCTACCTGCCCGCTCCCGCACCGGCGCTCGTCTGAAACAACCAGTCGCCAGGAGTGAGCTCTTTCAGCGGTGTCATTCCAGGGCGAGGACGGCCGCGGCGGTGAACGTCATTCGATTCGGGCTGCACCGGGACCTGCGGAAGATCCGCCACGACTTCAGTCGTGCGACGCCGCGCTCGATCGGCGCCCGTGCTGCGGACAGCGCTCGGCTGACGGTTTGCTGAGTCGGCGTGAGGTCACTGCCCGGGCATCTGAGGAGTGTCGTCACCCAGGGGTCGGCTCCCATGTAGGCGCGGTCGCTGACGACAGGGACGCCCTGGCGCTCGCAGACCCGGATGATCCGGCAGATTCGGGCCCCGGTGAGACCGTGCGCACGACCGGGCAGCGTCGGCGAGATTCACAGCAGCTGTACCGGATCGGTCACCACTTCCACGTATACCCCGTGTCGGCGGTGCTCGTGACGGGCGTCGAGATGTCCCTTGGAAGAGGTAAGGAGTCGTGTGGTGCACAAGTTGCTTGGACGTCGTGAGGAGTGCGCCATCCTCGACAATCTTGCGGCTGCCGTGCACAGGGGTGAGAGTCGCGTTCTGGTCCTGCGTGGCGAGGCAGGCGTCGGCAAGAGCACTCTTCTCAATTACCTCTGCCACCAGGTCACCGGCGGCGCGGGAGCCGGTCGGGGGTGGCGGGTCACATCGGCCGCGGGCGTGGAGGCGGAGACGGATCTGGCATACAGCGGCCTCCACCAGCTGTGTTCCCCCCTGCTCAACCATCTCGATGAGCTACCCGCCCCGCAACGCGACGCACTCGCGACAGTGTTCGGGCTGACCACGGGGCCCGCCCCTGACCGTTTCCTGGTCGGACTTGCCACACTGACGCTGATGGCCCAGGCTGCCGAGAAACAGCCGCTTGCCTGCATCATCGATGACGCGCAGTGGCTGGACAAAGCCTCCGCACAACTGCTCGCTTTTGTAGCCCGGCGCTTGCTGGGCGAGCGTGTAGCCCTTGTTTGCGCAGCGCGCACCAGCATCGGAGACGGTGTGCTGGCTGGTTTGCCGGCACTGGAGGTCCGTGGACTCAGCGAGGGCGACGCACGCCGACTACTGCTCGACCATGTGATAGGCCCGATCGATGCGGCCGTCGCCGACCAGATCCTCGCCGAGAGTCGCGGTAATCCGCTCGCACTCTTGGAGTTGCCGCGCACCTGGAGCCCCGACCTGGCCGGTAGATTCAGGCTGCCCGTCGGCCAGCCGGTGGCCAACAAAATCCAGAACAGCTACGTCCGGCGCCTCCAACTGCTCCCGACCGACACCCAACTGCTCATCCTCGCGGCCGCCGCAGAACCCCTTGGCGACCCTGCCTTGTTGCGCCGTGCCGCCGACGTCCTTGGCATCGATGTGAAGGCCGCTGTTCCCGCAGTGGATGCCGAGCTGGTTCAGATGGGCGTCCGTGTTGAGTTCGCGCACCCGCTTGTCCGGACGGCTGCCTACCGAGCGGGGGACGCGGCTGACCGCCGCCGTGTACATCGTGCCCTCGCCGAGGCCACGGATGCGAAGGCCGACCCGGATCGGCGGGCCTGGCACCTTGGTTGTGCCGCCTTCGGGCCCGATGAGGAAGTGGCCTCCGAGCTGGAGCAATCGGCCGGCCGGGCTCAAGCCAGGGCCGGACTTGCAGCGGCCGCCGCCTTTCTGACCCGAGCAACCGAGCTGACTCCGCTCCCGGCCACGCGTGCCCGACGTGCGTTGGCGGCCGCCTTCGCCAACGTGCAGTCCGGCGACTTCGACGAGGCTCGGATCATGGCTTCCGTTGTCCCTGACGACTCGGCCGACAAGCTGCAGCGGGCCCAGGCGGACCTGGTACGTGCCCAGTTGTCATTTGCCTCCAGCCGCGGAAACGATGCGACGCTTCTGATGTTGGATGCAGCTCGGCGCCTGCTGCCGCTGGATCTGAACCTCGCGCGCCAGACTTATCTCGACGCCTTCTCCTCCGCCCAGTTCGCAGCCCGACTGAACGAGGGCCTCAGCACCGTCGAGGTAGCCAGAGCCGCTCGGTCTGCTCCTCGCCGACCAGAAGATGAACCGACGCACGGCGATTTGCTGCTTGACGCTCTTGTCGAACTCACCGACGACTACGCCGCGGGCGTTGCCTCGGGACGGCTGGCCTTGACCGCGCTCCGCAATAAGCCGGGCCCGACCAGAGAGAACCCGCGATGGCTGTGGCAGGGATGCGTACTCGCTCTGGAGCTCTGGGACGACGACAGCGCAGACATCCTGTCGGACCGCCACCTACAACTTGCCCGCCAGACCGGGGCGCTCACCGAGCTTCCGCTCGCGCTCGGCTCGCGGACGCCCATCCTCCTCTTCTGCGGAGAGTTGGAAACCGCAGCCTCACTGGCCGCGGAGTCAAGGTCTGTGCATCAGGCAGCAGGAATCGCCGAGGCGCCGTACGGTGCACTGGTCCTTACCGCGTGGCGAGGCCAGGTCCGCGAATGCCAGGAACTGGTCGCCGCGACGCTTGGTGAAGCACGCGCCCGCGGTGAAGGAATCGGGGTCGCCATCTGCGAGTACGCGCGCGCCGTCTTGTACAACAGCCTGGGTCAGTACGACGAGGCATTCAAGGCCGCCCTCAGCGCCTGCGCGGATCCGACGGAGATGGTGGCCCACAATTGGGGGATGCCCGAGCTCATCGAGTCGGCTGTGCGAACCGGAAACACCGATCTGGCTGAGCTGACCCTCGATCGACTGACTGCAAAGGCACAGGCCTGCCGAACCGACTGGGCACTCGGTATCGAGTCCCGGTCACGCGCCTTGCTGAGCAACGGAGAAGCAGCCGAGCGCGAGTTCGCTGGGGCACTCAAGCACCTCGGCCAGGCACATGTCCATGGCGAGCTTGCCCGCGCCCATCTTCTGTACGGGGAGTGGCTGCGACGCGAGAATCGCCGAGTCGATGCGCGCCGCGAACTGACGATCGCATACGACATGTTCGCCGATATGGGTATGGAGCGTTTCGCCGACCGGACTCGCCGCGAACTCCAGATGACCGGCGCGACGGCACGCCGGCCCACAGCCGATGTCGTCGATCAACTTACCGAGCAGGAAGCACTCATTGCACGACTCGCCCGAGACGGCCTCTCGAACCCAGAGATCGGTACACAGCTGATCATCAGCACCCGCACTGTGGAATGGCACCTGCGAAAGGTGTTTACCAAGCTCGGCATCGCCTCTCGGCGACAGCTGAAAGACGCGTTTCCCCATCATGGTCCCTCCACACCGCCCAGTTACTGACTGGCCGTTCTGAATCTGCTGCCGGTTCCGGGATAGCTGGCGGGCCGCGGCGGCCGGCCGGAGGGCTACTGCCACCGGCAGATGATCGACGCCGGCCTGGGTTCGGTCCCAGACGGCGTCCGACAACACCTGGCGCGCTCCGTGACATCGGGCCGCTCGCGGACCGAGGGCGACCACGACGCCTATCCGTGCAGGCAGGTCAACTCCAGTGTCTCGCGTGTGTTCGAGGTACTCGGATGGCGCTGGGCCAGTCCGATCGTGGCGGTACCGACGGGCGGCCCCGCGTACTTCGAGGACCGGCCTCGGACGCTCCCGGGAATCAACGAGTAGACGGTCTCCGACCGGCTCACTGAATCGACCGGGCGGATCAGGCAGGGGCGCACCCCGTCGGGGTGCGCCCCTCTCAGCAGGAAATCGCCTGGCTTACTGGACTTCCGAACGAGATGCCACAAGGCCGGTCCCGTCGTGCCGGATCTCGCGGCGTCTGGTACACGGCACGCCGGGATGCGGCGTACGCCGCGCCGGCGTCCTTGTCGGACTCGCCGACGCGGCAGACAGGCGGGCCCCTTGGCCTGGCGCGTTCTCAGCTGCGCAGTGACCTGAAGGCCGTGCGCAGCTCCTGGGCCAGCAGTTGCGGCTGCTCCCAGGCGGCGAAGTGGCCTCCTCTGTCGACTTCGTTCCAGTGGATGATGTTGCCGTAGGCCCGCTCGCCCCAGCTCCGCGGCGCGGGATAGATTTCGGCAGGAAACACGGTAACCGCCACCGGGACGTCCGGGATATGGACCGCGTTGAACGGGCCGCCGCCGGCCTGTGTGCCTTCCCAGTACAGCCGAGAGGATGACGCCCCTGTATTGGTCAGCCAGTACAGGGAGATGGCGTCGAGCATCTCGTCGTAGGTGAGGACCTTCTCGGGCTCGCCGCCGGAATCGGTCCACTCCGCGATCTTGTCGTAATAGTACGCCGCCATCCCGAGGGGTGAGTCGGTGAGGGCGTAACCGATGGTCTGCGGGCTCTCGTTCATCATCGCCGCGTAGCCGAAACCGTCACGGTAGAAATGCAGCAGCCTGTCATAGGCGACCTTCTCGCGAGCGGACAGATTCGTGGGCGCGGCATCGAAGTTGCGCAGGTGACGCAGAACATCCGGCGGCACCGTTCCCGGCATGTTGATGTGGATGCCGAGCAGACCTTCCAGCCGTTGCGTGGCCTGGATCTGGGCGATGATAGCGCCGTGGTCGCCGCCCTGGGAGACGTACTGCTGGTACCCGAGCCGGAGCATGAGCTGATGGAGGGCGGTCGCGATGTGGGCGGGGTTCCACCCGGTCGACTTCGGCTTGCCGGAGAATCCGTGGCCGGGCAGCGTCGGCAGGACGAGGTGAAAGGCGTCCTCCGCGCGCCCGCCGTGGGCCGTCGGGTTCGTGAGCGGGTCGATGACCTTCAGGAGCTCGATGATCGAGCCCGGCCAGCCGTGCGTCATGACCATCGGCATTGCGTCGGGATGCGGCGAGCGGATGTGGGCGAACTGGATGTCCACCCCGTCGATCTCGGTGATGAACTGCGGCAGGGAGTTGAGCCTGGCTTCGACCTTGCGCCAGTTGTATCCGGTCCCCCAGTACTCGACGAGCGGGCGAAGCTTCGCCAGCTGGGCGCCCTGGGAGCGGTCACTGACCGTCTCGCGCTCGGGCCAGCGTGTCGTCCGCAGCCGCTGCCGGAGGTCATTGATGTCCCTCTGCGGAACCCTGATGCGGTAGGGGCGCACTCCCTGGGCCGGCTGGGCGGCGCCGGTGGAGGCGCCCGTCACCGACGTGTGACCCGCCGATGCCGATCCGCCTGCCGCCGCCTGCGCCCGGCCGGGCAAGGCGAGTTGAGTGGCGGCGACAGCACCTGCGGCGGCGAGACCCAGGAACCCGCGACGGCCTGGGGTGGGAGTCGCATCTCCGGTTGTGTTCATATGTTGAACTCCTTTTCTTGGTGGTGACGAGTCGGCAACTGACGGCCGA
This sequence comes from Streptomyces sp. NPDC051286, assembly GCF_044455345.1. Taxonomy (NCBI): domain Bacteria; kingdom Bacillati; phylum Actinomycetota; class Actinomycetes; order Kitasatosporales; family Streptomycetaceae; genus Streptomyces; species Streptomyces sp. NPDC051286. The sequence goes on from NZ_JBITER010000006.1 coordinate 194,942, forward strand.
GCCGTTCCTGGCAGGTCGTCGAAAGCAGCCGGCATGCCGTGTGGCTTATGCCTATAACTGGTCAGCTCAGGTCTTTTCCCTGCCTGGAACATCCAGCTCTGCCGGCCAGGAATGCGGGCACACCGGCGGTACCAGCGACGGTGCTGGCCCGCCCTTCGGGACTGACACCCAGCGCCGCGGCGCGTTCGGCGACCGTGTCGGCGAAGTCCCGTACGGTGGTGACCAGTTCGTCAGCGGACGGAGTGAAATCGAGGGCAGTACCGGTTCCAGTGCACCTGCTCGGCCCTCGTCGCGCAGCGCACTGTTGAACCACGGTCATAACAGTGGGAATCTTCCCGGGTGTGACGATGCCTCACTATCGCCTGTCGCCGGCTAGGGCGCATCGGTCAATTGACTGTGGGAGGCCCACCAGTCGCCCCCGCCTGCGCATTGCAGGGGGCGTTCTCCTAGGCGGAACTCGGAGAAGCATGTCTCGCCCGGGTTCCGAGCTTGCGCTGGCCCCGGATTCTTCACCGCGCACATGTGTGTGGTCTCAATCAAAGACACATTGGCTAACCTCCTTGGACGCTCAGGAAGTACAGGTACCTCGCATGGCCCGCACTGACAGCCGTCGGTCTCGCCCGTCGTGGGCCCACTCGCCCCTGGACCTACGTCCTGAAATACCGGGCGTTGTTGGAAACTACGGCCACGCAGGGCCGGCCCGCCGACTCCCGCAGGACGTCATCACTGCCTCCGCTGGACGAGGTTCAGTCGGTCGGTATTTCAGGGTCGAGCAGGTCGGACAGAAACGCATCCCAATCCAACGCGCCTGTCTCGGCCATCGCCGGCACGATCTGGTATGTGGCGGTGAGCCAAACCCCGACGACCGAAATGGGGAGCTCGAAGACTGCTCTCGCGCCCCCTGACTTGAGCAGCAAGCGAGCCGTGTCGCCTTCGCCGCCCTGCGTGGGCCACACCCGTACGTCGCCTTCGCCGGCCTTCTCGTACAGACCGCGGAGAAGCAGCTCACGGCCGATGCGCCAGGTCACACTCGGGCCGAACCAGGGGCTGAAGGTGAGGGACACCACCATGGGGGTGTCGGAACCGAACCGGAATTCCGCATGGACAGGGTGGCACGAGAATCCGTCCACCACATGCCGGACGACGAGACAGAGCGGGGGCATCTCCTCGGGCGCCGTCTGACCGACGCGAAGGCCGGACTGTTCGCCACTCATGGCAGGGTTCCTTTCGTGGGGCGAGGCCGATGCCCTGGACTTTCGTCCATACAGGCCTTCCGGTGAATCGGTCATCTGACCGTCCCTGCGACTCGGTAGCCGGAAGTCATGGCCGTGCCCGGCTGTCGGCCGACGGTGACGGGTACCTGCCCTGTGATGAGCCTCATGAAATACCACCGCGCCCACCTACCAGCACGTTCTGTCCGCGAAGGCACCAACCGAACCCTCCTGGCTCGCCCCCAGGAACGCAGGTTCAGCACGCGATCCAGATGCTGCAAGCACCACGCCGAGTCCCCGCTGACCGCGGAGGATCGCCTGGGCTCCTCCGGCCCCAAGTGGTACCCCTACAAGAGCGGGGTGGTGAGCGGACAATGTCTCTTCACCGGGCGCCTCCGAGGCAACGCTGTCTGCAGGCCGGGGAGGAATCGGACTCCTGCGGAGCAGGGCAGGAACAGCCGGATCGCATGGAACTGACAGACGCCAGACCCTCGCGCTCGCCGGAGCGGGCGCGGCCACCGCACTCGTCCCACTCACCGGCGGCTCCGCCACTGCCGCGGCGGCGGCCGACGATCCGTACGAGCCGCTGCTCGCACGGGCCCTGGAGCAACTGACCGGCGGCGCCTTCGACCCTGCCGACCGCGACTTCGCCACCGCACTGACCGCCCTGGACACCCAGGCCACCGGCTGGTGGGGCAAGCTCGACACCTCCACCGGCCGCAAGGCCCTGTGGGCCGACCTGTCCCCCGCCACCGACTCCGGCATGTTCGGCCAGAGCTACACGCGGCTGCGCACCGTCGCCACGGCATGGGCCACCCCGGGCACCTCGCTCACCGGTGACACGGCCGTGCGCGACGGGCTCCTCGACGCGCTGCGCTTCCTCAACACCGTCGGGTACAACCCGTCCCGCGGCGAGTCCGGCAACTGGTGGTTCTGGGAGATCGGCGCGCCCCGCGCACTCATGGACACGTGCGAGTCCGTTGTTCCCCGTCCCAACTGCACGCTCGTCGATCACGGCGGGACGCCGCCTGGACCGCTGCCACTATCAGCGTCGGTTGCACACGATCGAGGAGCGGACCGGGAGAAAGAACAAGGGCCGCCAGCCAGCCCGCCACACTCACCCAAACCACCCCTGAACAGGGGAAGCGTCAAATTACTGCTGGAGCACTAGTGACATCGGCGGCGCGCCCAGTGTTCTTCACTGGGGCGAACAAGTGGATCGTTTCCTTAGCGTAACCCTGCGACTACGTGGGGAGCGATGAGCCTTAAGGACAAGGTGGGCGTCGTCGGGGCTGGCTCGAGCGGCATCGGACTCGCGCTTTGCACGAGATTCGCCCGCGAGGGTGGGCCCGCCGTCCTGCCGGGCCTCAGCCAGGAGTCCTGTGGCGGGCGGCGCGGACGCGGTCCTCGGCCCTCGCGCGCTGGCGGTGGCTCAGTTCGACTGCGGCGACCAGGAAGTTCTTGGTGTTGGTGGCGAAGCAGGTCAGCCGTATGCCGTCGGCGTCGGTGAAGCGCAACTGGGCGCCGGGGTGAGGGCGTTCTTTGCGGATAACCAGCCGCATCCCTCTGGGCCAGCCGATCAGGCGGTCGCCGCCGAGTTCACCGACGCATGCGCGTCGCGGATCTCGCCGTCCGGCTCGACTCTGCTGCTGCAAAAGGCTCCTCAAACCGACCATGCAGGACACGGTCATACTGCCCGTCTTGCGCCGGTCGACCAGCGACGGACCAGCATCCGCACTCCCTACTTCCTTTGCGCGCCGACGCTGGAGCAGCCTTCCCCGTACGTGTAGGAAGGCACTAAATTTCCGGGTGTGGACCTCGATTCGACCTTCTGGGGCCCTGGGGTACCTGGCCATCATGCTGGCTGGGTTCCAGGGCAGCGGCCCTCGTCGTAGACCGCAGGGGGTCACCGTTGGCCGCATCGCGGATCGAGGTGCGGTCAGCGGTGTGAGGAGCGGGGACGCACTGGCCTGCCGCAGCACCGCAGGCACGCCCTGCCGGGGCGGTCGACCGCGAGTTCGAGTCACATCGTCACAAGGCTGGCCATTCGAGCTGATGTGATCTAATTTCCTCGCTTGAGAAAGGCATGCTCCACGGATCAATGCTGGGCGCGGTTGGCACCGTGACCTGTGGCGATGCTGGAGCGGTACTGTGTGGCCCTTCGCATCACTGGGTACGAACGGCTACCCGATTCGTGATGGGGCTGTGACTATGTTGCAGGGCAGAACCTCGGAATGCCATGGTCTCGACCAACTGCTCGAGCGCGCGCGTGACGGCGAGAGCTCGGCGCTGGTGATCCGTGGGGAAGTCGGCATTGGCAAGACTGCCTTGCTCGACTACGTTGCCGGTAAGGCGTCGGGGTGCCAGCTCCTACGTGTTCGCGGCGTCGAGGCCGAGATGGACTTCGCGTATGCCGCGCTCTTCCAGTTGATGGCCGGCCTCGTCATCACGCATGCTGAGCTGCTCGCGGTCCCGCAGCACAATGCGCTTCGACGCGCCTTCGGGCAGATGGATGGGCCGGCGCCGGAGGCGTTTCTCGTCAGCTTGGCGGCCCTCAGCCTGCTCTCGCAGGCAGCGGAGGAGCGCCCGGTGGTGTGCCTCGTCGACGATGCACAATGGCTCGATCGGGAGTCACTCCTGGCGCTGGCCTTCGTCGCCCGTCGTCTCAAGGCTGAGCGGATCATGATGGTGTTTGCCGTTCGTGAACCCGAGAGCGAGCGCAAACTGGACGGCCTGACCGAGCTCCGGCTCGAAGGGCTCGAGGCGCCGGACGCCCGGCTGCTCCTGGACGCCGGGGTACCCGGGGGGCTTGACGAGCAGGTTCGCGAGCGGATCATCGCCGAGACGCGGGGCAATCCGCTCGCGCTGCTGGAACTTCCACGAGGGCTGACGCCGGCGGAGCTTGCCGGGGGTTTCGGGCTGCTCGACGTGGGGGGACTGACCAACCGGATAGAAGAGAGCCTCGCGCGTCGTGTCAAGGCACTGCCGCCGGAAACGCAGGATCTTCTCCTCATCGCAGCCGCGGAATCCGTTGGCGATCCCCGGGTGATCGCGGAGGCTGCTGAGCAGTTGGGGGCGAACATAGCCGATCTGCTTCCCGCACAGGACGCCGGGTTGGTGGAACGCGGTCTACGGATTCGTTTCCGGCATCCGCTTGCACGCTCAGCCGCGTATTTCTCTGCCACTGCGAACCGCCGTCGACAAGTCCACGCGGCGCTCGCCTCAGTGACGGATCCACAGCTTGACTTTGACCGATGCGCCTGGCATCGCAGTTTCGCGGTTGCTGGACTGGATGAGGAGGTGGCCGCCGAACTCGAAAGGTCGGCTTCGCGTGCTCGTGCTCGCGGCGGCGTGGCGGCGGCTGCGGCATTTCTGGAACGCGCGGCCGAGATGAGCCCGGATCCTGTTCGGTTCGGACATCGCGCCTTGGCCGCAGCCGGTCTGAAATTTGGCGCAGGAGATCTCGAACAAGCAGAGAACCTCCTTGCCGGCGCTGCCGCGGCGCCGCTTGAGGAGATCGACCAGGCGCGGATCGACCTGCTGCGTGCCCAGATTGCCTTCACCCGCACGCGAGGAAGCGACACACCGTCGCTGCTGAGTGCTGCGGCGAGGCGCCTTGAACCCCTTGACCCCGACCTGGCGCGCGAGACCCACCTCGAAGCCCTTTGGGCAGCGGTCCGCAGTGGCCGTTTCGCAAAAGCCGAAGCAGTCGTAGAGGCTGCTGAGGCAGTGGCGCTTGGTCTTGGAGCACCGACTCGTGCGGTCGACCTATTGCTGGTGAGCGTTGTCGCGCGGTTGACGCGCGGTTACGAGCCCGCGTTGCCCATGGTTGCGCAGGCGCTCACTGCATTTCGAGGCGAGGAGTTCTCCCGCGAGAATCTCGCCTGGTGCTGGCTGGCATGCCAGCTCGCCATGGACCTATGGGACGACGGCGCATGCGACGCGATCGCCAGCGAGCTGGGGCGGGTCGCGCGCGCGAGTAGCAATCTGGCCATCCTTCCGCTCGCGCTCAACTACTCCGCAGCGCACCAACTGTTCTTGGGCGAAATCAACGTCGCCGAACAGTTGGTGCAGGAAGCCGAAGCAATCTCAGCCACGACTCGGAACATCCCCCTCGCCGACTTCTCCGTCCTGCTCGCGGCGTGGCGCGGAGACAGGGTCCTGACGGAAAAGCTGAGGGCGGCCGCAATCGAGGCGGGGACGGCGCACGGCGAGGGCTTTGCCGTCGAAGTCGCTGAGTGGGCGGCAGCTGTACTACACAACGGCCTGGGAGAGTACGCGGCAGGAGCGGCAGCCGCTGAACGTGCATACGATCCCGACGGGCTGGGGTTCAGCGTCTGGGTACTGCCCGAGTTGATCGAAGCAGCTGTACGAAGCGGTGACCGGGAAGCTGCCGAAACGGCCTTTTCCCGGCTGACTGAGCGTTCACGGACCAGTACCACCGAATGGGCGCGCGGTGTCGAGGCCGCCGCACACGCGATGCTCAGTGACGATGCGGTAGCAGAGACTTTCCATCGGGAGGCCGTCGACCAGCTCGGGCGCTCGCGGGTCGTCGTGCTTCACGCTCGCGCTCAACTGAACTACGGCGAATGGCTGCGCCGCGCGAACCGAAACGCCGATGCGAGTGTCCAGTTGAAGGCGGCGCACAGCGCCTTCGTGGCGATGGGAGCGCGGGGCTTTGCTGAGCGGGCCCGCAACGGCCTTCTGGCCACCGGCGGAACCATGGAGAAGCGGATGATGGGTTCGGTTCCCGAACTAACCGCCCGAGAAGCGCAGATCGCCCGCTTGGCGTCAGAGCGGTTCACGAACCCTGAGATCGCGGCACAGCTCTACCTCAGTCCTCGTACCGTCGAATATCACCTTTCCAAGGTGTTCACAAAGCTCGGCATCAGCTCCCGTAAGGAGATCGCCGACGCTTTGGCCGTGACGAGATCGCCGAACGTTTGGCGGGGCTCTGGTCCACTTCGTGACGTCCGGTGACGCTCGGTCACGCCAACAGAACGCGCCTGCGGACGAGTTCGAATCCTGCGCGGCCGAACATTTGGCGCTCGAGCATGTGGATCCTGCTGACAGGGCACTCCACGACGCCGGAGTTTCAGCCGAGTTCTGGGATGACGATGATGGCCAAGTGGCACGCGAAGCCGACGCGGACATGCAGACCTGCCTAGACGCACTGGTTGCAGCCCTGACAGCACGCTGGGGCGAGCCGCTCGCAGTTGACCTGTTGCTGTATCTGAGGGCTGGCGTTGAGGGAGAGACGGTGTCCGAGCCGATCAATAGCTTGAGCCAGATGGCTGGAAGCATCGAGCTGTGGCCGCACCAGAGCTCCGGCCGCCGGCTCGGGCTCGCTATCGGACAGGAGGACAAGGAACTACCGCTCGAATTGCTCGCGGCGGTGGGCGACCGCTCCGGCCCGAACGGAACCTGAAGGCTGTCCCGTAAGGGCTCGTGCCCTGGGAGGATGTCCTGGTGGTGAGCATGCAGGAGCGGGAGGAGACACGTCGCCGACTGCACTTCGGGCAGCGCATTTCCGGAAGGGTGGTCCGGGTACCAAGGCCGGGCACGATCGGCGTCTTCGTGGACATCGGACTCGTCGTCGGCGGCTTCGTCGACGTGCTGTTGCTGCCGGAAGATGCCGCTCGGTGGCCGACGGAGGGCACCGAGGCTGAGTTTGAGGTCTGGTGGGTTGATGAACGGCCCCAGATTCGGCTGAAGCCGGTAGATCCTCGGTTCCTGCGAGAGGACTTCGACGAGTGGCTCAGCCGGTGGCGACCCGGGTGGCCCCAGGAGTTTGGTCTGCCAGTCCTGGCCATCGGCTCGCGCCATCTCCGAAATAGAGACGACCGGCCATTTGTTCTACGGAGCAACGGAATCTTGGCGTTGAGGACTCAGAGTCCTCCCTCCGAATGGAGCATATGAATGAATCGCCTCCGCTTCCCTTACAAGTATCTGCGTCGCAAGAATTTCCGTGTCATGGTCAAATCCGACGCGGCGGTCCTCTTGGACGAAGACCTCTTCGTTCCGGCCCTCACCGCCTTCGTGTACACCTCGAAGGATCCCTACGCCGTGCGCATGAGGGTGCGTATCGAGGGCACCAGGCTGCCGGAGTGGGTCTTCAGTCGTGACGTGCTCATCACAGGGTCTGCTGAGCCGACCGGCGTCGGTGAGGTGCGAGTCCGGCCGGTCACGTGGCGGGATCGTTCCCCTGTCACCGCACTCGACACTGTCCTCATCACAGTCGGCGCCCCAGGAGAACAGGCGACGGTGGCCGTCCCGGCCACGGCGGTGCGCGACTTCCTCGAGCGTACCCAGGAAGGTGTTGCACTCGGCTCCGAAGGCCATCTCCTGCGTCTCGATGGTGTCATCGCCAGATTCATGAGATGAGCGGATACTGCTTGGTGATCCAGGCGGTGCGGTATGTATATGAGATCTGAAGTTGCCGGGGATTCCTCGGAATTCGGTGCTGTGCGCTGATCGTTGGAGATGTCTTTGCCTGCGGACATCGAACAACGCAGGAATCGGAGCCAGACCTCGCTGGTGGTCGGGAATGCCGGCTTGGCATGCCGCAACCGTTTCGGCGGCACCATGCCGACGATGGCGACGCTGGACGAGTCCAGCAGCTCTTCCATGCGCGTGCGGTGGCGATGCCCAGGATGTCGGGCAAGGCAGCGCTGGTGCGGGTCGACACCACGACCACATGACGTACTGTCGGCCGGACGACGTCTCTATCAGGGGAGTGCACCGTGATCCGTCGAAGGCGGTCGAGCTGTGTCCGTGTGTACGAAGGAGATCCTCTGACACCAAGTTCAGCCAAGTAGTTCGTGCTCCGCGATGACGGTGCTCAACCTGGCGGTGTGGGTGCTGGCTCTGACGGTTTCATATCAAACCAGCAGAGCCACGGCTGCGTTCGGCAAGGTTCTGGCCGACCGGGCCGACACCGACGACGACCACGTCCTACGTACGGACAGCCTCACCCATCTCAGCTTCTCTCGTCATTGGGGCTCGATCATCGGGTTCCACGGACGGCCTCAGGGCGGCATCCAACACGGCGCTCACCCCTCTAGAAGCGTCGCCAGCAGCGTGACTTCAGGGACGCCTGCCAGCGCCCGGCCGACCGGGCAGGTCGCCTTCGCCGAGGCGGCGATTTCACCGAACCTGTCCGCCTGGATTCCGGGAACCCTGCCACTGGTGACAAGTTCGATCTTTGTGATCGTCGGGGCGCCGTCGACGGGCCGCAGGGTCACCGAGGCAGCAGTCTCGATCGACTCGGCGGGGTAGCCCGCGTCGGCCAGCGCGCCGGCGAAGGCCATCGAGAAGCAGGAAGCGTGAGCTGCGGCGATGAGCTGCTCCGGGTTGGAGCCGGGACCGCCCTCGAAGCGGGACTTGCTGGTGACCCCTCCCGTGATGCTGTCACCGGCGGTGAAGGTGCCGGATCCGCTCGGGATGTCACCGTTCCAGATGGCGTTTGCCTTGGAGACGGGCATGATTCCTCCCACAGGTTGTCGATGGGTGATGTTCTCGCGTGTCGAGCATGGGTGACCGGTGGCGATGCCGACCTCAGCTGAACCGGATGTCGCTGAGGTCCATGGCCACCATGACCTGGCTTTTGATCGGCCGCAGAGCGCCGTCGCGACGATACGCACGGCGCCTGGTCGGCAGCCGGATGCCGTCGACTTCGACGATGTCGTAGACGTACTGCGCAGCGGCGAAGCCGCCGGCGATGTCGACGTGGTAGTCGTGACGGCGCAGGAGCCTGTCCGGGCCGAAGTAGAAGTCCTGACGGGTGCTGTGACCGGCGAAAGTGGACGGGAAGGTCGCACGAAGTCCGCGCCATTCCTGCCCCTGCTCCCGCCAGGGTTCGATCTCCTCGACCTCGACTTCGGGCATGGCCAACAGGAAAGGCGTGGTGAGGTAGGTCCAGAGCGCATAGCCGTTGAAGTAGGCACGGTCCAGGGGGTCCCACGGAGTCTCCAGGACGTGGCCTTGGAAAGCCTTGCGTGGCTCTGTGCGCTCTGCGACGACCGTACCGTCGGCCTTCTCGATGGCGACACGGTCCGGGGTGAAGTCGCTGTGCTGATCGAGTGCTCCGAACGGCGCGACCGAGGCGTGTTCTCGGTGTAGCGACGCCGTCATCTCGCGGGGCGTCGGATCCTGCGGGATTCCCTTGATGATGAATAGGTCACCACCGCTGACGAGGGTTGCACGCACCGTGTCGAACCGGCGCCAACGCTCCATACCGCCGTGGGCGTCCAGGGCCTCGCCGAGAATGGGATTCATGGTTTTCTGCCTCCTGCTCGGCCCTGAGCGGGCCGTCGAGTACTTCGACTGTGATCTGCTCCGCGTCGATCGCAGGCCGGTCGCGGGCCCGACGTCGTTCAGTTCTCACGTTTGGAGCCGGCCGCGTACGGCCTTGGCCTCAGAGTCGCATTCGAGCCCGATCGTTCACCCCGTGACGGCCACTGGTACAGCGGACCAGGGATCGGACGGGGCCCCGACCAGGGCTGCCACTGGTGTCCAACCCGGGGTGAGCACGGGCGCGAACTCGGGCGAAACCAGCGGATGATCGGGAGGCAGTAGGCAGCGCGGGTGAAGGAGCGGGGCTGGGGTGCGTGCATCGCAAGGCGGAGGATTGAGCCAACGCGGAGCGTTGGTGATTGACGACAACGCCGCGAGGTGCGTGCGCCGGCCCCGCGACGCCGCGAAGCCTACTGCCGGGCACTCTAACTTCGACCGCGCCCCAGGGCGCGCCGGGGATGCACGGCTGGGCTGCGGACACCATCGGCGCGATCGGAGAGCCGAAAAGCGGCCCCGAGGGATACCTGCACGCGTCCTTCACCGACTCGCCTTCCAGCAGAACCGCCGGCGAACAGGTCCTGGGGCGGATCTATGCCCGTACCGAGGGGCGCGACGAACAGGCCAGTTGGCGGACTCGCAACGCCCAGTACGACGCGGTCCTGAAATGGGGGACGCCGAACTTCGGTCTGCTGCAACGGCTTTCGGCGATCGAGCAGCCGGTGTTCATCGCGAACGGCGATGACGACCGGGTGATCCTGCCCTGGTACTCGCATCTGACGGCCAGCCTTGTCCCCGACGCGTTCGTCAAGCTCTATCCGGACTCTGCTCATGGGTTCCTGTTTCAGCACGCGCGGACCTTCGCGGCCGACGTGCGCGCGTTTCTGTCATCCCCCTGAGCCGCTGACCACCCGCGCCCGCCAGGCGCCTTGTTCGATGTGGAAGGAGTTACCACCCATGGATCCCATGCGCCTCCTCAGGCACATGCTGGAAAGCATGGCCGCCGGCTTCGGCATGGTCCCGCCCGAACCCGGGGTCTGGGCCCAACAGCCTGCAGACCGCAGTCCGGCGCGCGAGGCTGAGCCGGCGACGGCCGTGGTGGAGCGGTGGGCGACGCTGGTCTGGCCGGAGCAACGAACAGACCCCGTCCGTGCGGCGGGTCGGCCGATCGTGGCGAGATGCCGGCAGCCGTGACGCTCCCGCCGGCCCCGAGCGGCAGGCAGCCGACGGCGTGCTGAGCGGTGCTGATCTCAGGTGGCCGGCGCCCCTGACACCACGAAGAAGCCGTCCGGTGGCGCGTCACCGCGATCGATCCTCGCCAGTGCCTCGGTGACTCGGGCTTCGCCCTGTGGTTCCGCGCGACTCTTACTGAACGAGGCGGGTCTTGCCGAACGAAACGGGAGATCGCCCGGAGACGGCGGGGTGACCAGCAGCGCAGGCGGCCGGCGAAGGGCAAATCGACCTGTCAGCGGGCGAAGCATCGAAATTGGCTCTACCCGGCCCTTTTGCTCCCCGGCTGTATTCCGCCAGGGTGGACGCATGCCTGCACGGCGCCTCGCGCCGCCCGCATCAAGTGCCGGGACGGCGTGTGACGCGATCTGTTCATTCGCCGTTGGGTGCACACTGCGGCGTTCGCCGGGCCGGACGGTGACGGGCGATGGGGATGGCCACGGGAGAGTACGGGATCGTGCATTGGGTGTGTTACTCGGGCGCCGGGAGGAATGTGCCGCACTGGACAAGGTCGTGGCCGACGTACGCGCCGGCACCAGTCGCGTCCTGGTACTGCGTGGGGAGGCGGGCGTCGGCAAGAGCGCGCTGCTGGGACACCTCACCGACCAGATCACCGGCGAGTGGCAGGTCGCGTCGGTCGTGGGGGTGGAATCGGAGCGGGAGCTGCCTTAGAGCCTGCACCAGCTATGCACGCCCCTTCTGGACCATCTCGACGAGCTCCCGGTTCCGCTGCGGGACGCGCTCGCGACGGTGTTCGGGCTCAGTGCCGGCCCCACGCCAGATCGGTTCCTGGTCGGGCTGGCCACTCTGACGCTGGTGGCGCAGGCTGCCGAGCGGAGGCCGCTGGCCTGCGTGGTCGACGACGCACAGTGGCTGGACGGCGCATCCGCCCAGCTACTCGCCTTCGTCGCCCGCCGCCTGTTCGACGAACGGGTCGCCCTGGTCTGCGCGGCGCGCACCGGAGCCGGAGACGGCGTGCTGGTCGGCCTGCCCCGGCTCGACGTCCATGGGCTCGGCAACCGCGACGCCCGACGGCTGCTGCTCGGTCACGTGTACGGCCCGATCGACGCTGCGGTCGTCGACCAGATCGTCACCGAGAGCCGCGGCAGCCCCCTGGCCCTCCTGGAGCTGCCGCATACCTGGAGTGCTGATGTGGCCGGCGGTTTCGGGCTGCCCGCGAGCCGGCCGATAGCCGGAAAGATCGAGGACAGCTACCTCCAGCGTCTCCGGCGGCTCCCGACGAACACCCAACTGCTCGTCCTCGCCGCCGCCGTGGAACCGCTCGGTGATCCGGCGTTGCTCAGCCGGGCCGCCGCAGCCCTCGGCGTCGATATGACGGCGGCAGCCGCGGCGGCCGACGCCGGGCTGGTCGAGGTTCGCCTCCGTGTCGAGTTCACGCACCCGCTCGTCCGTTCCGCCGCCTACCAGGCCGCCGACGCCGTCGGGTGCACCGTGCCCTGGCCGAAGCGACGGCTTCGCGGACCGCGCCCGAGGTGAGCTGCACCCCACCGGTGTGACCGTGCGCCTGTACGTCGCCGATGCCGCCGATCAACTCACGGAGCAGGAAGCGCTCATCGCACGGCTCGGGCGGGACGGCCTGTCAAACCAGGAGATCGGCACCCAGCTGTTCATCAGTGCGCGAACGGTCGAATGGCATCTGCGCAAGGTCTTCGCCAAGCTCGGGATCACTTCCCGCCGACAGTTGAACGTGGCGCTGGCCGATCGTGGGCACCCGGCGACCGATGGATAGCGGTCCGGGCCGCCACGGGCGGCAGTCGGCACACGGTCGGCTGCCATGCTCAGCAGGCGTCGTGGTTCTTCAGCGCCGCCACCGGCGCGGTGAAGCCGGCCGGCATGACGAGCGCGCCGTAGATCTTGCCAGAGGCCAGCTCTTCGTGCAGGCGGGCCTGATCGAGCAGGCGCCACTCCACCGTGTCGGCCGGGGGCGAATCGACGACCACCTGGCCCACCTGCGCGCCCAAGGTCTGCTGGCCCGGCAGCGGCGGCCCCTGGTCCAGATCGACCAGGCCGATCGGCAGCTCGTGCAGGTTCCGGTCAGGACTCAGGATGCCGCCCATATAGAGCAGCGACAGCAGCAGGGCCACCAGAGCGCACAGGACACTCGGGCGACGCCTGCGCCGCTCAGTACGAGTACGTCGTCGAGGTATTCGATCCGCTGGATCCCGTACAGTTCGGCGCCGGGGAACCACAGGAAGCCCGGCAGATTCCACCAGGGCTTTGAGCCGTCCTGGTCCCTCCAGCGCCGGCCGGATCACAGGACTCCGACCCGGTAGCCCTTCTCGGCGGCCCGCAGCACGGCGGCGCTTCCGCCGAACCCCGAACCGCTGATCAATACGCCGTAGTCGAAGTTCGCCATCGGCTCTCTCCTGTCGTAGAAGGCGGAACGTCAGGCGTGACGGCCCGCGCTGCTGCGCCGGGTCGCGGCCGACCCTGCTTTGGCGAGCAGCTTGAAGGCGATTCCGGTGCCCGCGCCGTACGCCAGGTGGGCGCCGAGATCCCAGCCCAGGACCTTGGCGCTGTACTTCCAGATCGGCTGGTAGATCCCGGCGATCGGCAGGGTGATGTAGTCGTTGGCGAACACGGCGGCGCCGAAGGGCACCCCGTATCCGGCAGCCGGCCCGGCCAGCAATCCGATGACGATGCCGTAGGCCGCGCCGGCCGTCGATCCATAGCCCCAGTGGGCGACGGTGCTCGTGATCCCGGCCGCCCGGTCGGGCAGTTCGCGCCGGGTGAGCTTCTCGATCACGCGCTTGGCCAGCCGCCCGGGGTCGGGAGCCGCCTGCCAGTTCTCGACCGCGGGGAACTCCCAGGACAGCGGTCCGTCCGTCCCGCCCGCCCGGCGGTACTTCACGTAGTTGACGGCGTCCAGGCAGACGGTCCCTACGGCCCCTGCGAGCAGGCCGGCCGCCGCTGCCGGCAGCGGGGGCACGCGGTTGGTTCGAGTTCGCATGAGGACCTCCCAGTCTTGATCGATGTCTCTGCTGGCCGGCGGAACGGTGACGATCACGGGCGGCACCGGTCCGGAGCGCGGCGTGGTCATTCGGGGACGTAGCGCCGGCCGTCGGCGATGTCCACCGTCGCGCCCGTGACGGCGGTGTCCAGCATGAGGTGGACGGCCAGCGCGGCAAGGTCGGCCGGGCCCACGGACCGTTCGGCCAGCAGTGTCGATCGCCCGCGGTCGCTGGGCTGCCCGGACGGTGCGGCCGACGGCGGTGTGCTGGTGAAGCTCGCGGTGATCGCGTTCACCCGGACCGGCGCGAGGTCCAGGGCCAGGCTGCGGGTCAGGGCTGGCCTGGCCGCAGTGAGCGCCGCGGCCATCGCGTCCGCCGTACCTCGGCGAGCGGCGGCCCCGCCGATGAGCAGCAAGCTCCCCGCCGGGCGGAGCGCGTGGGCGGCCCGCCGGGCGATGTGCAGCGGCAGCAGAAGATGTAAATCGACGTCGCGTCGCGCCGTGTGGAGATCGAATTCGCCCTGCGGGACCGCACCCGGGGCGCGACCCGTGACCACCACGTGGTCGACAGGCTCCGGCAGCGCGTCGAAGAAGCGTCCGAGCCGGTCGAAGTCTGTGGCGTCGAAGGCGGAAATACCGGCCTCCAGTTCGAGGCCGGCGCGGTGCAGCGGATCCGGATCACGGGCGACCAGGATGATGGCCGCGCCCCTGGCGCGGGCGAGCTGGGCGGTCTTGAGCCCGATGCCGCAGCTGCCGCCGATCACGATCAGCCGCTGTCCGGCAAGGTCCTGCTCGCGCGCTGTCAGAGCGGCGGCGCTCGCATCCGTCATCGTTCCTCCAATGTGTAGCCGCTGGCCGAAGGCCGTGCCTGGGCAGAAGCATCGCGCTCCGGCGGTTGCGTCACACCCGAGGGACACCCGGGTGTGACACCGGTCTGCCCCCGTTCGAAGCCTGGTGGTGGCGTCGGCGCCGGCCAGGCACCACGGTGGAGGCGACTTTCCGTCAACCGGACCCGGGGGCAGGAGGCGGATTCGGCACATCTGATCCCACTCCATGGTGTATTCCTCCTGGCGCGGCGCGCCGTGCAGGGTACAAACGATCAGGTGTCTGAGCAGATGTCGCCGGGCCCCCGTACTGCTGCCGGCCAACCGCCGCACGAAGTCGGCGGTCCTCAAGCGGTTGCTGGGCACCGTGCGGGAGAGCCACGGCGGTGCCCTGGTGATCAGCGGCGGGACAGGGATCGGCAAGACGGCGTCGCAAGCTCGGGATCAGCACGCGCCGGGAAGTGGCGGAGGCGTTGGCCCGCCACGGGGTCGCCGGGGGACAGGATTCGGACCGGCTCCATGGCCGGCAGCCGGGGCCGACGCGATCAGAGCCTTGACGGCGCAGGCTCGGGATCGCGCGCGGGTTCGGCTCGTCGCCGCACGGCCCGGCATTCGAAGCCGGCGCACTGCCCGGCATTCGAAGCCGACGCGAGAGGCTCGCCGGTCTGGCCGCGCGCCCGCCAGGGGTCAGGCCCGTGGGTCACCCGGGCGAAAACGACTGGCAGTTGCGCCACGCTGAGGTCATACCACCCACGCAGGCGGTCGTCGGTGGTCCGACCCACGAGGAGGAAACCATGGGAGTTCTGTCCACCAGGTTCACCGAGAAGTTCGCTGTCGCGTATCCCTTTGCCGGCGCCGGCATGGCCTTCGCGGGCGGCACCCCGGATCTGGCGGCAGCCGTCACCGCGGGCGGGGGGATCGGAGCGGTGGGCGCCGCGCTCCTTCCGACGGACGAGCTGCGCCGCATCATCGCCGACCTCCGGCAGCGCGTCGGGGCGGGGCCGTTCAACATCAACCTGATCTCGTATTTCGACACCGCCGAACAGGTTCGCATCTGCGCCGAGGAACAAGTGCCGATCGTCTCCTTCCACTGGGGGCACCCGCCGGCCGACCAGGTAAAGCTGCTGCGCGCGGCCGGCGTGTCCGTGTGGGAGCAGGTGGGCTCGGTCGAAGCCGCGGAGCGTGCGGTCGACGACGGCGTCGAGGTCGTCGTGAACCAGGGCTGGGAGGCCGGCGGGCACAATTTCGGCGGACTGCCCACCATGGTCGGCCTGCCGGCGGTCGTCGACGCCGTGGGAGACAGGGCGCTGGTTCTCGCCGCCGGGGGCATCACCGACGGCCGCCAGGTCGCCGCGGCGTTGTGTCTGGGCGCCGACGGCGTGTGGGTGGGGACCCGGCTGGTCGCCTCCGCCGAGGCGAACGTGCATCCTGAGCACCACCGTCGGCTGATCGCGGCGCGGGGAGACGAGACCGTTCTCACCTCGATCTTCGGCCCGGAATGGCCGGAGCTCAACCCGATGCGGGTCCAGCGCGACCGGGTGGTGACCGACTGGCACGACCGCGCGGACCAGGTCCCGGCGGTCCGCGACTCGCTCGAACAGGTCGGCACCACGGTGTTCCAAGGGGAGGAGATCGTGCTCCGCAAGTTCAACGTGCTGCCTCCGATTCCCCAGACCCGGGCTGACTGGGAGGAGATGCCGTGGCTGATGGGGCAGGGTGTCGGCCTGATCCATGAGATCAAGCCCGCCCGGCAGATCGTGCGCGACCTGATGGACCAGGCCGAACGGGTGCTGACCCGGCCGGGCCGCTGACCGAAGGCGGTCTGCGGTCTGGCGTGAAGTCCCTGGCCGTCGAGTGCGCGGGCGGGCGTCCGCGCCGGCGCGTGGGGACATGGAACCGCCGAGGCCCCGCACCGGTGAGCAGACACGTTCGACGTCCGGCTCACCGGTGCCGGGCCTCGCCCGCACCGGCACGGATCAGGACCCCGCCGCTCCCTGTCCGTTCTGGGGCACCGTTCCCCGGGCGCGCAGCTCGGCAATCTCCGCGGGCCGAGCACAGGCCGGCGAGGATCTCGTCGTTGTGCTCCTCCAACTCCGGCGCCCGCTTGGCCGGGACCTTCGGGATCCCGCGCAGGGTGACCGGCCTGTTGACGGTGTACCCCATCCCCGCGACGCCTTCGATCGGCACGACGATCTCGTTCGCGCGCAGCTGCGGATCCTTGGCGGAGTCCTCCGGCATCTGAATCACCGCGAAAGTGACTCGTTCGCGGGACAGGGCATCCTTCCAGTGGTCGAACGACCGCGAGCCGAACGCCTGGTCGAACAGCTCCGCCGACACGGCGGAGTTCTTGGTGAGACGCCCCAGGTCCGAGAATCGGGGACCCCGATCAACTCGGTGTGCCTGATGGCCCGGGCCACCCCCGCCGGATGCGTAAGTGACGTCGCCAACATGAACCAGGTGCCGTCATGATGCACCTGGCCATGACCGACCTCATGACCCGCCGCCTGACCGGTGAGACCACCTTCTCCTGGCGCGACCCAACATCACCGGATGAAATCCGTATATCAGGGTGAAACAACGGGAGAAAACCCCCTCTAAGCCAGAAGCTGCAGGCCCGTAATGTGACCAGCCTGGCCTACGTCGCCACGGACGCAACCTCGCGGGCCCTCGACGACAGACGCCGCAAGTGGAGAGCCACGGACGAGAACCCCCTGGTCTTGCTGCACGACGGCCCCAAGACGCGCACTCCCGACCCAGGCGGCCGCACCAACAAGCGGGGCATTGCACTGATGCCCGAAGTCGTCGCCCGCCACGCCCGCGAATCCGGCGAGCGGGTGAACGGCGTGTACGAGGACGTAGAGACCCTCGTCCGTCAGCGCTACCGCCGGGAACTGGAGGATCCCCAGGAAGCGGAGCGGCTGCTCCTGACCCGCTCGACGTTCTGCACACGGATGAAAGAACTCGGCCTGACCGAGGAGTTGAAACAGACCACTCACCGGCGCTCCCGCCAGTCCAGCAAGCCGCCCCCTATACACACCGACGGTGGCGCTACGGCCGGGGCAGTTGGTGCACCCTTCCAAGAATCAGTGCCCTCCATCGAATCCGGAGAGGTTCGTACCGAGTCACGGTGACGGTCAGATGACTGATTCACCGGGAGGCTTGTGCGGACGAGGATCTAGGGCACCGGCCTCGCCCCCGGAAGGAACCCTGACATGAACGGTGAACAGTCCGGCCTTCGCGCGGACGAGGCAACGTAGCCACCGCACAAGGCGAACAGCGGGCGGCAAACGTCGGCCAATCGCTGACGGCCGACGGAGATTTCATCGGATCACCGGCCTCGTCCAGGCCGTCCTCACACTCCCTCTCGCCGCCTCAGCGTGAGTTTGGAAATGGCCGAATGTGCGCCCACAAGTTCGGGAAGAGCGATACGGCTCCGGCCGAGGCAGCGCCGGTTGCCGACCACTTAAAGCCACCACGACTGCCGTCGCTGTCATCCGAATCAGAAAGGGGAGCTGACCATGTCATCGGATTTCGTCCGCTATTCGCCGGAGATCGAGACCTTCGATCCGACGTACAGCGAGAACATGACCAAAATTCTCGACTACTGGAGGAAGAAGGTCGGTGAGTCGCCGGACAAGGAGGGCAGCGGACGGGCCGTGCGCGGTGCCCATGCGAAGTCATTCGGAGTCGTCCGGGCCGAGGTGGAGATGCTGGGCGACGTGCCCCCGGCCTACGCGCAGGGCATCTATGCGAAACCCGGTCGCCACGACGCGTTGATCCGCTTCTCCAGCGCCTCGAACCATTTGGGTCCGGATGCCCAGCTCGGGCCAGTCGTGGGCTTCGCGATGAAGATGTTCGATGTCGCCGGAACCAAGTTGTTGGGGGACGAGCCGAACTCGACCACGTTCGACCTCGTACTCAAGAACAGTCCGACCTTCATCGCGAACACGGCGAAGCACTATCTGTTCATCGAGGATCTCGGTGATCGGGTCGGTGAATACCTGGCGCAGGGGCGGGCCGGGTTCCATCAGTTCTTGGCGGACTACCTCACGGGCAAAGGCACGCTGGAGCAGTCGGACTGGGCGTGGGAGGAGATGTTCGCTTTCGTGAAGACGGCGGCCCAGACGCAGGTGCGCAATCCGCTGCAGGGCACGTACTGGACGATGGCGTCGGTACGCCACGGGGACTATGTCGCCAAGGTCCGGGTCGCTGCGGTGGCCGAGAACGCCGAGAACGTGATCCATCAGAAAATGGACCTCAGCAAAGGGCCGGACGTGTTCGGTCCGGCGCTGGTGGACGAACTGCGCGCACGCGCCTTCGATTTCGACCTCCAGGTGCAGCTGTGCACGGATCTCACGGCGATGCCGGTCAACGACGCGACGGTGGAATGGCCGGAGAAACTTTCGCCGTTCGTCACCGTCGGACGGGTGCACATCCCCCGCCAGGACATCTCCACGGCGGATCCCGAGAAGAGCGACGCTCTGGCGTTCAACCAATGGCGCGTCACGTCCGCCCATCGACCGATGGGCGAAATCATGGACGTGCGACGCGTCTATTCGGAGTCGGCCAGGATTCGCCGGGAGATCAACAACCAACCGCAGCGCGAGCCGGTCAGCGCAGACGAAGTGATACCGCTGCCACAGGGCTGAGAATAACGCTCTGACCGCCTTCCGTCATCGATGCGGGGTGCAGCGCGGGGAGCGAGAAAAGGATCGAAAGGAAGAGTAATGCCGGAATACCTCATCTCCCAGAATGACCCTCGCGGTGAGCGTGTCGAGCAGATGGCCGCGGCCAAGGCGGCGCACACCTACGACATGATGTACGGATTCCCGGTGTCCGCGGGGGCCGACGACGGCAACGGTCCGAGCGCGGCCTGGCAACTCAAGGCCATCGAGGAGCAGGAGCGGATCCGGCTCAACCTGCTGAAGCTCCGGCGCCGGGGTAAGTGGGACTTCGTCAACGAGCTGCAGCCCCTGGCACCTCGCAAGCTTGCCGCAATGGTGCATGACTACGACGTGGGCGGGCTCCTGGACTACTTCATGCCCACGCCCGGCCCCCGCAGGGACGCCGACGCGGTCAATACGCTGAAACAGTTTCAGGAGATTTTCACGGTCATCAAGCCGCCGAGCGTCGTGGACTGGTGCGAAACCGACGAATACTTCGCCGAGATAATGGTCGCCGGACCGGACCCGACACGGCTGAGCCGGCTGGACACGGTGCCCGGCAAGTTCCCGATCACCGGCGAGCACCTGCACAGCGTGCCCGAGTTGGCACACGACACGCTGGAGTCCGCCCTGGCCGCCGGCCGGGTCTACTGGGTTGACCACGAGCCGATGTCCGTTCTGAACAA
Organism: Streptomyces sp. NPDC051286; assembly: GCF_044455345.1. Lineage (NCBI taxonomy): Bacteria > Bacillati > Actinomycetota > Actinomycetes > Kitasatosporales > Streptomycetaceae > Streptomyces > Streptomyces sp. NPDC051286. Next base: position 214,820 of record NZ_JBITER010000006.1, read on the forward strand.
CGGACATCACTACCAGGACCCCAAGTACATATACAGCCCGATGGTGGCCTTCGCGGTTCCGCGTACGGGCGGGGCCATGCGCCCCTTCGCCATCCAGTGCGGACAGGACCCGGCCGGACGCGAGATCTACACGCCCGCCGACGGCTACTCCTGGAAGCTGGCCAAGAACTGCGTGCTGGCCGCGCACAACACCTACCACGGGGTGTTGACCCATCTCGCGTTCACGCATCTGATCAGCGAGGCCGTGATGCTGGCCGCGGTTCGCAATCTCGCGGCGGTGCACCCGGTCGCAGTGCTGCTGCGACGTCACTTCGAGGGCACCATGTCGATCAACAGGCTCGCGATCGAGGTACTGATCCAGCCGGGCCGTGCAGTCGAGTACGTGATCGGCTCGGATCTCAAGAGCACCTACCCGTTCATCGCCGAGCACCGGAAGAACTTCTCGTTCACCGGCAACTACCTCCCGAGGAAGCTCGCCCGTTCGGGCACCGACGGCCTGTCCGGCCTGCCCCATTACCCGTACCGTGACGACGGCCTGCTCGTGTGGACGGCAATCCGGCAGTGGGCCGACGAGTTCGTCAACGCGTACTACCGGTCCGACGCCGAGATCCGCGCGGATCACGAACTGCAGGCGTGGGCGGCCGAGGTGGCTTCGCCCGAGTACGGCGCCATCCGTGACTTCGGTGCCGGTGCGGGGACGATCGCCGACCGCACCGACCTCGCCGAAATCCTCACCATGGTGATCTGGACGGCCGGCCCGCAGCACGCCGCGGTCAACTTCACGCAGGAGGAGCACCTGGGCTACCTGCCGGCCAACCCGATCGCGGGCTTCACCGAGGAGCCGCGCGGCCGCGACCACACCATGCAGGACTGGCTCGCCAATCTGCCGCCGCTCGACGTAGCCGTCCAACAGCTCTGCACCATGCACTTTCTCGGTGTCATTCACGAGACGAAGCTGGGCCACTACGGAGACGACTTCAAGCGCACTCCGGTCGCCGATCGTGTGCGCGCATTCCAGCGGAGCCTCTCAGCCGCCGAGGACGAGATCGTCTTGCGCAACCGACGCCGCCCCCACGACTACGACTACCTGCGGCCGTCCCTGATCCCGAACAGCACGAACATCTGAGGAGGAGAGAAAAGTGCTCGCCTACCGGCTTTTGCAAGCTCAGAACCGACCGGAGTTCCAGGAGGTGACCGAGCCGCACGCGGGACCGGGCCAGGTGGTCGTCAAGGTCGCCGGTTCCGGTCTCTGCCACACCGACTTCACCGTCATCGGCCGCGACCTGGCCTACTGGAAGAGCAATCCGCCGCCCTTCACCCTCGGCCACGAGGTCGCCGGGTGGGTGGAGGAGGTGGGCAGCGGTGTGACGAACTTCCGCATCGGCGACGCTGTCGCGATCGCCCCGTCCTGGGCAAGCTGCGGACGCTGTCACATGTGCCGCTCGGGCGACGAGAACCACTGCCTCTACCAGAAGGGCATCCGCGCTGCCGGTGTCGGATTCGACGGCGGACACGCGCCGTACATCCTCGTCCCCGACGCTCGGTTCCTGGTTCCCATCGGCGACCTGGACCCGGTCCAGGCAGCGCCGCTCACCGACGCGGGCATCACGACGTACACCGCGATCAAGTCCGCGCTGCCGCGGATCTGGCCCGGCAGCACCGCGGTCGTCATCGGTGCCGGCGGGTTGGGGCTCTACGCAATCCAGTTCCTTCGCCTGCTGACCGGCGCCCGCATCGTCGCGGTCGACTCCAGCGATGCCCGGCTGAAGCTCGCACGCGAACTGGGAGCCGACGACGTCTTCGCCGGCGGTCCCGATGCCGCGAAGCAGATACGCGAGCTCACCGGCGGGATCGGCGCGGCCTTCGTGCTGGACTGCGTGGGGGTGGACGCGACGCTCGCCACCGGAGTTACCGCCCTCTCCTGGGGGGGCAGACTCACGATGGTCGGTGCCGGCGGCGGTTCGGCTCCCTTCGACTTCTTCCAGATGCCGCCGGGCGCCGAGCTGACGACCAGCCTGAACGGCGGCAACATAGCCCTGCAAGAGGTCATCGGCCTGGCGGCGCTGGGCCAGCTCAAGATCCTCGTGGATCGCTATCCGCTCAGCGCGGCACAGCAGGCGTACGAGGACTTCGAGCACGGACGGCTGGTCGGTCGCGCGGTGCTCATGCCCGGACAGGACTGATCAGGTGCGACGCCGCTGCCCCGCCACGCGCTGGGCCCACTTGTAGCCCGGAGGGGCCACCGTTTTGATGTCCGTCGACGAGCCCTTGTGCGTGGCCAGGTAGTCCTTGTCGAGGCAGGCACTCACACTCGTGGCACGGTTGCCGTTGGCCGCGTCCTGGGCCCCGTGCTGGACCCATCCGCAGCTGGAATCGTCGTCGTCACCGTCGCCGGTCCGTCGAGGCTTGGGTGAGGGCTTGGGCTCCGGCTCCTCCTCGGCGGAGTCTTCGACGGCTCCAGCAGCGTGCCGTGCTCGACTTCGACGACCAGCACCACATCCTCAACCAGGCGTGGTCCCCGATCGGCGGGATCACCTTCTACCCGGGCTACGGCGAGGACCGCAAGAGCGTCCTTGTGGACCCGGCCGTCACCCGCATCTCCAAGGTGCACGGCAAGAGCCCCGCCCAGGTGCTGCTGCGCTGGGGGCTCCAGCAGGGCCGCTCGGTCATGCCGAAGGCCGAGGATCAGGAGGACGCCGCCGGAGATCTGTTCCAGGCGCTTGCGCACCTGAGCTCGCGTGACGACGGTCTTCATCCGGCCGACGAACCACACGTACGTGGTGTAGTAGCCGACCTCGAAGGTGCCCCAGACGGCCGCGAGAGCGATCATGGCGGGTAGGTGAGGGGCGCCCGTGGGGACAAACTGCGGGAGGAAGGACATCGCGAAGACCGCGGCCTTGGGGTTGGCGAGGTTCACCAGAAGTCCCGCACGGTGGGAGGACCAGCCGGTGCCCGTCGTGACCGGCTTTACGGCACGAAGTTGATGCACTGCACAGGGTTCATGCCGTACGCGGGATCCGCTGCGCACGGCCGTGGAGCCGGAGCGCCGTTACGATCTCGACGATGCCGACCGCGACCAGCCACCAGCCGGCGACCAGGGTGAGCACGGCGATCGAGTTGAACGGCGAGATGATCAGCACGATCCCCGCGATGAAGGTGACGACGCCGAGGAAGGCCTGCCAGCCGCGCGCGGGCATGGTGGGGTCGTGAACGGCGGCCAGAGTATGGGTGATTCCGCGGATCAGCCAGCAGATGCCGATCCACAACGCGAGCAGCAGGATCGACTCCAAGCGACCCCGGAAGCAGAACAGGCCCAGCAGGATCGACAGGGCGCCGCTGATGAAGGCCAGGACACGCAGCGAAGTCGCCTTGTGCGTGCCGAAGGCGGCCGCCAGTTGGAGCGCGCCGCTGAGAATGAGGTAGATGCCGAAGAGGATCCCCGCGACCAGCAGGGACGGGCCCGGCCAGGCCAGGATCACGATCCCAAGGATCAGGGAGGTGATGCCGGTGATCAGGACGACCTGCCAGGCGGTGCGGGAGAGGTGGTGCAGGAACCCCTCGAAGGGTGGCTCCATGTAGCCCAAGGGCGGTTTCGGCGCATGCACGTCACCCGCGGCCTGGGCATGGCCGTCGTTGTATTCCGGTCCCCGGGGGGAGCCGCTCTGTGCGTCAGTCATGATCCATGCTTGTACCGGGCATGGGCGCCCCGCCACCTTCGCCGGTCCACTCGGCTGACGGCGGAGGCACGGGGCCCGGTGAACGGGGCCGGTGAGCGGGCCGTATCCAACCGGTTCCTGTCAGCCGGGAACCCACGGGCATGCGGCGACAGAGCATCGCCCATCTGGACCGGGCGCGGGCGACGGGACCCGCTTGGTCCAGCAGGCCCAGGTGGTACGACACCGTGGCGGGACTGAGGAAGTGACCTGCCGCGGGCCGTGCGGTGGAAGCCGGTCGCGCCGGCGCCGCGAGCAGCCCGGCGCGGGTGGGGCCGAGCAGACTGGCCGGCTCGGCGGAGGGAGCGGTCGGCGCCGCGGTCCTGTCACGCGCGGGGTAGTTCGGCAAGGGCGGCCTACGCCCGCCCCGCACCGGTCCGCTGCCACGGCACCACCAGCGACGGCACCGCGACCACCAGGGGCACGGCCAGCGCCACCGTGAACCCGCTCTCCACTCGCAGCGTGCGTCGGCCCACCGGATGCCGGGGTGCAGCGAGTCGAAGAGTTGGGCCGCACCACGCCAGAACGCCGGCGCACCGTTCGACCTCCGATTCGGGGGCGCTCCTCGCGGCCTCTCAGTGCAGGGTAAAGGCCAGGTCCCAGTAGCGCCGCAGTTCCTCTGCGGCGCTACTGGCCGACATGCCCGCCGCCCCAGGCCATCGCCCCCCTGTACCTCCGGGAGCAGCTCCGGTCCGGCCAGGACGTTGCACGAGCGGCCGTCGCGCAAGGCCTTCAGCTCGCTCAGGACACTTTCGGGCGGGGTGGAACGGACCGGTTCCGGTTCCTCCTCGAGGGTAGGAACGGGCCCGGACGGGTGCGAACTGAGGAAATCCGGCACATGGCCGCCGCCGTCCGGGGCCAGCTCCGACAGCGGCGGCAGCCGTGCCCGGCGAAGCACGCGCCGGGCACGCGCGACCCGCGGATCGGTGTTCGAACCCGGGTGCAGGGCCGCGCGCAGGCCCCACATGAGCAGCGTCGCCGCGACCTCGTGCAACGGCGAGATCGCGAAGCGGTAGCAGGCCTGCCCGGTGGCATCCATGGTGAGCTCGATCGTGGCCCCCGCTGTCTCCCGTTCGCTGGCCCTTCGAATGCCGCGTTGCAGGCCGTTAGCCTGTCGGTATGTCAGAGCGTGTCATGCCGGGTCGCACGGACGGCCTGATCACCCTGGTTGCCGCGGACGCTCTGTGGGTCGATTTGACGGCCGACAGTGCTGTGCCGACGGCTTCCGGGGCATTCACCTGCTCTCCTGCCCGTGCCCAGGTGAGGTACGTCCTGCTCGGCGGCCATGTGGTGGCGACGGTGAGGGTGAGCAACGGTCGGTGGAGTGTTCCGGAGGTCGAGGTGCGCCGGGCGGCCGCGGAACTGAACGCGGTTGGGATGGATCGGCAGGACCTGGTCCGCATCGGTCCGTTTCGTGGGGCGCCGAGGCAGGAGTGCAACGAGCAAACGCCGCTGCGTTGGCGCCGGCGCATCACGGGGGAACTGCAGGAGCTGGGCGGCGACCCTGAGCGGGCAGTCGGCCGGCCGTACCATCTGGCGGGGATCGACTGGCGACAGATACTCGTGGAGCAGACCCGCGACGGGACGCAGCGCACGTGGTGGCTGCCGCGCGCTGTGGTCAGGCTGCTGGACGCGGCCGAGCACGCCGAAACGCAGTGGGTGCAAGCTGCGCGGACCCGCCAGGCAAGCGCAGCCGTCACCGAGGCGCCCTCCCACCCCCGGCAGGCCCGAGACGCCGGCGGTCGGCAGAAGACGAGCCCCGAGGGCCCCACCGCCTCTCTGCGTCCGTACAACAAAGAGCTGGAAGGCCAGCTGTATTCGGTGCTCAGCAGGAAGGCCGGTACCTCCCGCAGGGTGGCTGGGTGGGCGTGCGCCGTCTGCCGCGCTGCGCCCGCCACCGTGCTCGATCACTGCCACGAACACGGCTACGTCCGCGCCCCCGTCTGCCAGTCCTGCAACACACAGGAACGCCCCGACCACCTGTACAGCAACGACATCCGCGTGGCGAACCGCTACACACGCCTCTTCCACACCGACACCGACGACTGGCTCCGCCACTGGCACCGCTGCCCCGGCTGCCGCGCACGCACCACCCTGCCCCTGCCGCACCTCGCCGCATGGACCGCCCACACAGCCTGCCGATCGCTGCGCCCGACCCACCGCGCCCCCCGCGGGCGCAAGCCCTGCGGTGTCCTGCGCGTCTCCTGGACGGGCAGTCAGAACGCGCCCCGTTCCTGCCTGCTCACTGTCGCCGTCGACTTCTGCCCATCCGGCGAGCACCGTGTCCTGGCGCGAGTCCCCTACCGCGAAGCCGCCGAGCGGTTTCGTGCCTGGTTGGCCGAGACGGCCCCTGCCGTGGCCGCCGCGGCCGGTCCTGACCGCCTGGACGGCCTCCCTGCCCAGTTCCGGCCAGTCATCGCGGACACCAGCGGCGAGGACCTAGCACTGTTTTGAGCGGGCACCGGGAGACCTGACACCCCACCGTCGCCTCGCAGCTGCCGGCCCCCGACACGGTCACCCCGCACGCCCCAGCGAAATGCGCAGCAGAGTCCCGCGGCGCAGTGCGCGTCACAAGATCGGCGTGCTGCTTGTCACCGAGGGGGCCGGGAACGGGTCACTGCAACGGACCGTCGCGTTCCGTCCGATCAGCCTTGGCTGTCGGGGACGCTGCGCCGCCGGAGCCTTCGGGGGTCCTGCGAGGGCCTCGGCGGCGGCTGGTGGTGCGATCAGCGGCCGGACCAGACCGGGTCGCGTTTCTCCGCGAAGGCGCGTGGGCCCTCGAGCGCGTCGTCGCTGTCCCTGCGCTTCTCCTCCCAGGTGTACCGGGCGGTGAACGCCTCCTCGAGCGGCATGTCGAGGGAGGCGAGGGTGGCTTCCTTGATGGCGCGTACCGCGAGCGGGGCGCTGCGGACCAGGTCGTTCGTCCACTCCTCGACACAGCGGTCGAGCTGGTCGGCCATCACGACCTCGTTGACCAGCCCGAAGTGCTGGGCCATCGCCGCGATCATCCGGCGCCCGGTGAGCAGGTACCCCATCGCGGCCTTGAGCGGCAGTTGGCGCGCCAGCCGGAACGCACCGCCGGCGCCCGGAACCAGTCCGAGCTGCGCTTCGGGCAGCGCGAACACGGCGTGGGCCGCCGCGATGACGATGTCGCAGGCCAGGACGAGTTCGAAGCCGCCCCCGAGGGCATATCCGTTGACCCGGGCCACCACGGGTTTGGAGAGGGTGAACCTTTCGGTCAGCCGGGGCCAGCCGGGCCGGCCCCGGCTGCCGAAAGTCGTCGGTGGAGCCCCCTCCGCATTGAGCCGGGCGCGTTCCTTGAGGTCCTGTCCGACGGAGAAGGAGCGGTCGCCGGCCCCGGTGAGCACCGCGACCCGGATGTCGTCGTCGGCCTCGACGTCGTCCCAGATCACCGCGAGTTCCTCGTGCATCCGGGTGTCCATGGCGTTCAGGACGTGGGGACGGTCGAGGGTGACGTGGGCGACGTGCCCCTGCTTCTCGTAGCGGACGCGGGGACCGCAGGGAGTCTCCGTCACGAGGCACCACCGCCGAAGCGGCCCACCTTCTGTATGACGTCCTCGCCGTACAGGCGCAGGGCCTGCTGCAGCGCGAACTCGGCCATGTAGCACCGGAATTCCTCCGGCGGCTCCTCGGCCAGGTTGAGCATGGTGCGGTTGGCGGGCACCGCGGGCGCGGAGAGCCGCTCGACCGCCCTTTCGACGGCGCTGTCCATGTCCCCGGGTTCCACGACCTCGTCGACGAGGAGACGCGCGTCGGGTTCCGTCGCCCAGATCCGGCGTCCCTGGAGGATCACCTGGCGGGAGATCCGGGGCCCGGTGTGCCGCCCGAGCCGGAAGTTCCCGGCTCCCGGCACGATACCCTCGCGGGCGGCGGGAAGGCTGAAGTACGCGTCGGACGCGGCCAGTACGTGGTCGAAGACCAGCAGCAGCTGCATGCCGCCGCCGATGGCGAACGTGTCGACCGCGGCGACCCACGGTTTCTCGGACCCGCGGGTATGCCAGGTGCCGGTGCCGTCGTCCTCGCTCAGCACTCCCCTGACGAGTTTGTGGATGTAGCCGAGTTCACGGCGGAGCAGGAAGCCGACCAGGGAGATGCCTCCGGCATGCAGGCTCTTGAGGTTGATGCCGGCGCTGAAGACGCGCTTCCCGCGGTAGCGGGGGTGGGTCATCTCCCCGCCGCGCAGCACCCCCACCCGGACCTGAGGGTCGAGCAGGGCGAGGTCGACGGCCGTCTCCATGTCGTCGACCTGGCGGTCGTCCTCGGCATTGAGGCAGTCGTCGCGGCACATCGTCAGGTGCGCAGCGCCGTCGCGCCGCTCCAGCCGGACCGAGCCGGTGTCCACGACGCCGGTCCGGGTGAACTCCGGGAGCAGCCGCAGCGCCCTGGGCGTGGGCTTGAGCATGGCGTCCATCAGATGCGGGCCGGCCGAGGGCGATCCGAGGACCGCCCTGAGGAAGATGCCCTGGTCGATCTCGTAGCCTTCCTTGTCGGCCTGCGGCCGGCTGCGCTCCGAGGCGAGCTGTGCGGCCGTCGGTACCAGACCCGGGAAGGCGGCCGCGGCGGCCTCGACGAGTTCGGCGATCTTCAGGCTGCGGGTGCGGCCGTCGGTGAGCCCGTCGTACACGGCGTCCGCGTGCGCGTCCAGGAACCGGGTGCGCAGCGCGCGGGCGGTGTCCTTGGCGGCCGCCGCCTCGGCGCGCTGCTCGGGTGACCGCGCACCGGGCGACGGCAGGGACAGGAGCACCTTCTCGACCTGCCGGGTGGTGTCGGCCAGGCCCGCCCAGACGTCGAGGGTCTCCTGCCGGCCAGAGACGGTCGCGGTCACGAGGCCTCCTTCACTGCTGCCCCGCGCAGAGCGCGGTCGGCCGCGGCCAGATGGGCGCCGAGGGCCTGCTCGAAGCTCGTCGTCGTCGCGTCGAACAGCAGTTGACGCCGGATGGCGAGCTCCTTGCCGGCCGGTGCCGACGTGCTGGACGTGAGCCGTGCCGCGGCGGCGTGCGCGGCGGCGTGGTCGTCGGCCAGTTCGTCGACGAGGCCGAGCGCCAGCGCTTCGGCAGTGTCGATCGGGGCACCGAACAGCACCGCCCTCCGCACGCGTGCGGCTCCGGCCTGCTGGACCAGCCGGTACAGGGCCATCCCGGGCCAGGTGGCCTCGCCGTCGACCGGGACGAGCAGCCGGGTGCCGGGGGTGGCGACGCGGACGTCGGTGGCCAGGAACGCCTCCAGGGCCGTGCCTCCGAGGTCGCCGGTGGCCACCGCGGCGGTGGCCACCGGGAGGCGCTCCAGCCGGCGCAGCGCGCGCTCCCACTTGGTGACCAGGGAGATGCCGAGGCCGCCGGTCCAGCCCGCCGCGGGGGCGCCGGAGACCTCCACGGTCACGATGCCCGGTCCGGGCCGGTTCTCGGCCTCGTCGCAGACGGCCGTCACGGCCTTGACCGCTGTGGCCGACACGGGCTCGGTTCCGTCGATTGTCAGGGTGAGCACCTTGCTCTCCGTTCCCGTCACCACTGGATCAGCGCGGTTTCGATGGTGGACCCGGGCCCCATGGTCATGAGTACGCCGTACTCACCGGGCCGGGTGACTGCTTCGTCGAGGAGCCGTTCGTAGGAGAAGAGGAACGATCCGCTCGACACGTTGCCGTAGTCGCGCAGGACGCCGACCGTGTGCCGCAGGTCATGCCGGGTCAGGCCGAGGTTGACGGTGACGGCGTCGATCACCTTCTTGCCTCCGGAGTGCACCAGCCAGTGCTCGATGTCGCTCCTGCGCAGACCGGTCCCGGACAGCAGCCGGTCGACGACGAGTTCGGCGTGCGCGCCCACCACGTACGGGATCTGCGGGTCGAGGAAGAAGCTGAACCTGTCCTGCGCCCGGTCCCAGTCGTAGCGCATGGCGTCGATGGCGTCGGGGATGAGGCAGCTCGCGAACTTGAGGATGCGGGGCCCCTCGGGGGCGATCGCCGCCTCGTCGGCGGGGCCGGTGTCCGCCATGAGCGCGACGGCTCCAGAACCGTCGCCGAAGAGGCTGTTGACAACGGCGGTGCGCATCGTGTCATCCATGGCGTAGGCCGCGGAACACGCCTCGGAGCAGAGCACGACGGCGAGTTCGCCGGGGTGTGCGGCGGCCCAGCCGGTCACCACGTTGAGGGCGTTGAGCCCGGCGTTGCAGCCCATGCCGACGATGTCCGAGCGGCTGCAGTGACGGTCGATGCCCAGTTCCCGGATGAGCTGGGCGCTGAGTCCGGGGGTGAGGAAGCCGGTGGACGTCACGCAGCACAGGTGACGCAGGTCGGAGAGTTCGGCACCGGCCCGCTTCAGGCAGGCCTCCAGCGCCTCGGCCCCCATCCGGACGGCCGTCGCCTTGTGCTTGTCGAGGAGGTCTCCCTGCGGCTCGGAGACGCGCTTGCCTTCGCCGTCCTGAGGAGGCAGCGCGAGGAACCGCCTGTCGATCGCGCTGTTGAGGAAGACGGAGCGGATCCGCGGATCGGTGATCCGGAAGGCGTCGAGCACTTCCTGCTGGGAGTAGGAGTCGTCGGTGGTGGCGGTGCCGACCCCGATGATCCGGGCGAGCGGCGGCAGGACGCCGGTCCTGGGCGGTTCGGTCGTGGTACTCGGGCTCATCGGAAGGTCCACCCCCACATGCGCGGCTTGCTGCGCGGCTTGTTCGCGGACGTGCCACTGGTCACGTGCCTCGCCTTTCCGTCAAAACGGTGCTGAACGGGTGCTGTGCGACGGGTGTTTCTGTCATGACGCCGCGCTCGCGCTCTGCGCCTCGATGAAGCGCGCGAGCCGCGCGGTGCCGTCCTGAATCTCCGCCAGGGTCAGATAGCTGGTGGACAGCCGGATGGCATGGTGGCCACCGCCCGACGGATGGAAGTACGCCATCGGCGTCCAGATGACGCCGAAGTCCTGGGCGGACCGGGTCAGGGCCGTGTTGTCCGCGCGGAAGGGGACCTGGAGCTTGAGGAAGAAGCCGCCGGTGGGCTCGTTCCAGCGCACGCCGAGGGCCGCCCTGCGGTCGGCGGGCAGGCACGCGTCCAGATACTTGAGCGTGGTCCGCATCGCGTCGCCGTAGTACGCGGCGGGCTCGGAGTTCAGTTCCGAGATCCGCCCCTCGGCGGCCAGGAGTGTGCCGGCGACGACGGCCTGGCTGAGCGAGGACGTGTTCACCGTCACCATGCTCTTGATCTTGACGAGTTCGTCGGCGAGCAGGCCCTCGTGGCCGGAGTCGTGCAGCACACGCTGGTCGGCCACGGCGAAGCCGACGCGGGCCCCGGGGAAGACGGTCTTGGAGAACGAGCCGAGGTGGACGACGGTGCGCGCGCGGTCCAGCGACTTCAGGGTCGGCAGCGGCGAACCCGGGCTCACCCTGCGGTAGGGGCTGTCCTCGAGGACGAGGAAGCCGTGGCGCGCGGCGAGTTCCAGCAGTGCGGTGCGGGCCTGTGCGCCCAGCGACGTCCCGGACGGGTTGGAGTGGTCGGGGACCACGTAGAAGGCGCGGGGGCGGCGTCCGCGCGCCAGTTCCGCCAGGACGGCGGCCTCGACGTCCTCGACGTGCAGACCGTCCTCCCGCTCGTCGACCGCCGTGACGGGGACGTCGAGCAGCCGGGCCGCGCCGGTGATGCCGACGTAGCACGGGCTGGCGGCCAGGAGTACGTCCTCGGGGCCGGTCATCAGCGCGCGGAGGACCAGCAGCATGGCCTCCTGTGCCCCGACGGTCACGACGACCGACTCAGGGGGCACGTCGATGTTCTCGTCGGCGCGCAGCGAGTCGGCGATGATCTCCCGGATCCGGCCGGCGGTCGGACCGTACTGGTACATGGCCGTGCGGATGTCCTGGGACGAACTGCCCTGCGCCGCTAGGTGATCCAGGTAGCGGCGCATGTGGGTGAAGATCTGCTCGGTCTCGAAGAAGCCGTCATACGGACGGCCGGGCGCGAAGGAGATGGCGTCGGGATGGCGGAACGTGATCTCGTTGAGGAAGTTCATGGTGTCCAGCACCGGGTCGGACACACTGGCGTGCAGGTCGCTCTGGCGTACGTCCGCCGTCCGCAGGTCCGCCGTCGTCCGTGCGGACCGGCCCGCCGCCCGGCGGGGAGCCGCCGGCGGCGCGGGCGCGGTGCGGATCGACTCGGGTCCGATGTCAGCGGTCGAACCGGCTCCGGTGAACGCCATCGCCTCCGTCAGTTCGCGGACCAGCTCGGCGGTCTCCTCCCGCGTGCCGGCGTGGTCGGTCACCACGGCGTCGGCGCCCAGGGCCAGCGCGACGAGGATGTCGGCTCCCCTGCGGACGCCGCCACGGAGCAGGACAGGGCAGCGCCCCGCCACGGCCGCCGCGATCGCCGGAAGCGCCGGTAGGGAGTCGAAGACGATTCCGTCCGCGCCGGCCGCCACCGCGTGCTCGGCGTCCTCAGCGTCCTCGGCCGTTCCGCCGATTCCGTCGACGAGCAGGAGGAGGCCCGTGGCCGAGCGCAGCCACTCGAGGTCGGCCCAGCCGGCGGGGCCGGCGGGAACGGGGGTGAGCAGCGCCTCGACCCCGGCCTCGGCCGCCCGTCCGACGAGCCGCCGTGCGGTCTCCCGGTCCCGGAGAGGGAGGGACCGGAGCCACAGCGGCCCGCCGGAGCCGGTGGAGGGGCGAGTGGACGCCTGCCCGTCGGCCGTGTCCGACTCCGCCGGAAGGAAGGTCGAGTTCACCACTGCCTGCAGGCCAGTCGCGTCCACCACCGCCGGGAGGCCGGCGGCGGCTGCCGCCCGGACCAGGGCGGCCTGGTCGTCGGGGCGGGCCGGCCCGGCGGGCGGGCCGAGCACGAGCGGTGCCTGCCAGGTCCGGCCGAAGAACTTGCTCGCCGGATCGGGCGGTCCGGGCTGCCTGGTGCCGCCCGGCCTCAGTCCGACACGGTCGAACGCCTCACGATTCAAGGCGGAGAGGAGTTCCGGGTCCGGCCGCGCACCGTGGTCGCCATCGCGTCCGGCCATCGTTTTCCCCTTTGCGGTGTCGACTGGTGAAAATAGGTGGTTTCTTTTCGAGGCTCGAATTTCACCGGACGGCGCACGAGGGCAGCCATGCGGAAAACGGTGGTGAAGAACGGCGCGTTCGCTCGTCCCGGTGCGTTGCCTTTTTCGGCGATACTCACCTTCGTCGGAAGCCTGCCCGGCTCACTTTCGACGACAGGCTCCTCCATTCGCCTTCTGTATGTCCAGGGTGTTCGGGGTGAACGGGAATTCGTCAGGTGATGCGCCGGACGAGTTCGGGGCCGGCGTCCGCGACCGATGTGGTTCCGGTGAGGGTCATCATGTCGGCCAGTTCGTTGATGACGAGGTCCAGCACCTGTGCCGCGCCGTCCCGCCCCGCCACGGCCAGGCCGTGCAGCACCGGAGGTCCGAGCAGTACGGCGTCGGCGCCCAGCGCGAGGGCGGCCAGCACGTCGCCTCCGCCGCGGACGCCCCCGTCGAGGAGGACGGGACAGGCTCCGCCCACCGCCGACGCGACCGGGGGAAGTGCGTCGACGGTGGCCGGGGCCGGACCCGGCCGCCGGTCCCCGCGGTGGGAGACGACAATGCCGTCCACACCTGCTTCGACGGCCTTTCGGGCGTCGGAGGCGGTGAGTACGCCTTCCAGAAGGAGCGGCAACGGGCTTACGGCACGCGCCCGTTCGACGAGGGACCCGGTACGGCCGGGGGCGTCCGCTCCGAGGACCAGCGCCTGGACGCCGGCCCGTTGCGCGTCACGGATCAGTTCGCGATTCGGGGCATGCCCGCGGTCATGGGAGATCCGTAGCCAGAGCGGCCCGGAGGCGGCCGCGACGATGTCCCGCAGGCTCCGCCCGGCGACGTCACTCACCACGAGCGGCAGGCCGGCCGACCCGGCGACCGAGGCCATGACGACCTCGCCATCGACCATGGCGACCTCGCCGTCAAGCCGGGCCCGGTCCTGGTCGTCCGGGGACACCACGACGACCGGGGCCGCCCAGGTGCGGCCGAGGATCCGGGTCTCGGTCTCGGCGAACAGGTAGCGGTCGAAGCCCGTGACGGGCCGGGGCCGCAGTCGCAGGCGCGCGAACGCCTCCCGGTCCGCCCGTGGGACCCACTCCTTGGCCGGTGCCGCGCCCTGAAGGGCGTCGTCCAGGGCGGGCCGGGCGGCCGGGCCGGTGGCGGAGCCGCGGTACGTCATCGGTACGCCACTCCCCCGCCGGGAAACGTACAGACGGCAGGGACGGAGCCGTCGGTGCGGAACGCCAGGTACGGGTGCCCGTCGGCCACGGCCAGGGTCACCCGCCCGGAAGGACCGCGGACGACGGCCGTGTCCGTCCGCTCCTCCCACCGGCCCGCCGCAGGACCGGAGGGGTGGCAGGAGAAACCGAGGGCGTCCCGGTAGAAGTCGGCACAGGCGCCGGGCGTGCCCGCTCCGGGGCGCAGACCGACGTGGTCCAGTCCCCGGATCGAGCCTTCCGGCCGGAGGGGCGCGCCCGGTTCCGGCACCCAGGTGCGGCCCGAGGGCAGGCCGCTCACGGTGACTCCTCCGGGCGGGAGCAGAGTGTGGGCGACACCGCCCGCCCCCGTCAGGGCGGGGTTTCCCCCCAGGGAGTCGGCCGTCACCGCGTCCGCCGCCAGCGCCGCTTCGAGGGTTTCACCGACGTCGTCGCACACCAGGGCGACATCGGCGATGCCGTCCCCGTAGGTGTCCAGAAATCTCCAGGTCACCGGGCCAGTGGTGATGAGGAGACTCACCTCCCCCTGCCGCAGCAGTACGGAACTCCTGTCGACACCCACCCAGTCCGCGGTGCGCGCGAACCCCATCGCCGAGACGAAGTGATCGGCGACGGACTGCCTTTTGCTCGTGTACAGCTCGACATACGCGATGTCTCGCACAGCCATGGCGTGCCTCCCGACGGCGGACGGTCACTGAGCTCCGGTCACCAGCGCCATTCCTGCTGGCCGAACAGGTGGCCAGCCTTGATTCCGCGGTCCGCGCACCAGGTCATGAACTCCTCGATCTGCTTGATCTGGTACGTGTCCTCGTTGTAGGTGGTGGCCATGACGTGGCCCAGCCAGGGCTCCTCGCCCATGGCGTACACATACGCCTCGGTGGCGCCCAGCTCGGTCATGATGGCCGCGGCCTGCTCGGCGTTCGAGCCGGACAGCTTGCGCGAGTTGCTCATCTTCTTGGTGACCGGCTTGGTCAGCAGCGCCTGGTACAGCCAGGTCAGCGGGGCGCCGTCGCACTCCATGCCCAGGAAGGCGATGTCGGCCGTGCCCAGGTGCTCCCGGATGTAGCGGTAGAGCGTCGGGGCGATCCCGGAGGAGTCGGCCCCGACGAACGCCGACCGGCCGGCCAGGTCCACCCAGTACGTCGACTTGCTGCGGATGTCGAGGTCGCAGTGCTCGCCCAGGAATGGGGTCGCCACCACCTTGCCGCCGGGGAAGGGGAACTCGTCGTAGTCGTCGGCCTCGACGACCGGGAATCCCAGCTGCTTCAGGTACAGCCCGATCGACGGGTCCTCCAGGTTGCCCCGGGAGGAGCGCGGCACGACGATCGTCCCGATCCGGCCGCGCAGCTGCAGCAGGGTCTCGAGGACGATGTGGTCCTGGTGCCCGTGCGTGATCAGGACCAGGTCGATGAAGTCCGGCAGGTCGTCCAGGGTGTAGCGGTCCTGCGCCGAGCTGTCGGCGCTGATGAACGGGTCGGTGACGACCGCACCCTCGGCCGTCTGCAGGACGAGGCACGCGTGGCCGAAGTAGCGGATGCGGCCGCCGCCGTCGATGTGGCGGTCCTTCGACACGCTCGGCGTCGGGCTCAGCAGGCCGGTGAGCTGCGCCGCCTGAGCGTCGTTCAGCTCCAGTTCCTCACGCAGCCGGCTCAGGGTCGTCGGGTTCACCCGGGCCTTGAACAGCGCCTCGAGTCCGGGGTGGCGGAAGGGGATCTGCAGTTCCAGGACGTCCGGCGAGGGAAGGCGCGGGGTGCTCAGGATGAACGGCCGCTCCACGCCCGGCTCCAGCGACAGCTGCACCGACTGCCTGGCCTCGGTGTACACCGGGCTCTGGTAGACGAGCGGCTCGATGAACCGTACCGCCGCCTGGTTGTCGGTGTCGTACGCCAGCTCGACCAGTCCGCCGAGCTCGGCGGGCAGCTTCGGGTACAGCGGGGTGAGGTCGAAGCCGGTGGCGTTCGCCCGCAGCAGCTCCTGGCCTTGGGCGATCGCGTCGGCGAGCCGCAGCATGTCGGCCCGGTCCCGCTTGATGTCGTCGAGGAGCTGCCGCACCTGGTCCCTCTGCTCCTCGCCGATGTTGACGAAGAAGCCGCCGCGCAGTTCCGGATTGTGGCTGGCCGCGATATGCACCTGCGGCGACTGCAGATAGGACTCGAGCATCGGCACCTGCAGAAATGCCAGATTCATCGATGCCTGTACAGGAGCAACAGTGTGGAACCACGCGTAAAAGCGGTCCACTAGCGGCTCGACTATCGCCTTCGACCGAAGAAACAACGGCTGATCAGCCATATGTACCCCACCTTCCTGGATGACCGAGCGAAATCTGGAGACAAGGGCACCGTCGCGATCACGCACCTCGGTAAAGGCCGTGCTTGCCCGCAGCACTATGACGTGCGGCCGGTGTGCAGAACAACCCGAACAACCCCGTGGGAATTGCAACGGCGCCGTTCAACTGACGCACCACCGCAGTTGAACGGCGCCGTCGGGCACCGCGGGCTATTCCGTTGTCACTTCTTGCCGCGCAGTGCGGCGCGCCATCAGTCCTCGGTCCAGCCGTGGCTCTCGGCGAACTTCAGCAACTCGTGCCGGATCTCCAGGATCTGTTCCGCGGTCAGGCGCGGGCCGGCCTTCAGCAGCAGCTCGGTGACTTCCCGGGAGAACTCCTCCGCATCGAGCACGTCGCACGTCGGGTCCGCCGTGGCCGAGTTCCTCGCCGAGGGCGCGGACGACGCCGCGGGAGCGGCCGCGGGCCGGATCGGCGCCGGGACGGCGGGCGGCGCCTCGGCCCCATGCGCGAGCCGGACGGAGGAGGCCTTCGGCCCGCGGTCCCCCTCCTCCACCTCGAACTCGACCTCCAGCCCGGGGCGCAGGTACGACTCGGGTATGAGCAGGTCGTTCACGTGCAGGAACACGTCCTCGCCGCCCGCCTCGGGAGCGATGAACCCGTAACCCCGGTTTCCGTCGAACCGCACAACACGTCCGGCAACCATGCCAACCAACCCCCAACAGGACCGGGCCCCTTGCCCGGACACACTCGCCGGATCTTAGCTCCGCCGGATCCACCCCGCGAGGTATGCTCCGTCGCCGGACCTACATCCCCGGGGTGATGCGGCCGGGAGGTTACCTCCCCTGATTGATGACCGGTTCGTCCTGCAGCCTCTAGCGTCTTTTCCATGACCATTGAAGGCAGCTCGGAGCAGGTCGTCGTACAGCTCGACAACGTGCGCAAGGAATTCGGCGACTCCGTCGCGCTCGACGGTGTGTCGCTGGAGATTCGTGCCGGTGAAGCGGTGGCGGTGATGGGGCCTTCGGGCAGCGGCAAGTCGACGCTGCTCAACATGGTCGCCGGGCTGGACCGGCCGACCTCCGGGCGGGTTGTCGTCCAGGGGGAGGACCTGGGGACGCTCGGCGAGAAGGGCCTGTCGCTGTTCCGGCGTCACCGCATCGGCATGGTCTTCCAGTTCTTCAACCTCCTGGACGACCTGCCGGCGCTGGACAACGTGGCGCTCGCAGGGCAGCTGACCGGGACCCCGGCCAGGCAGGCACGCCAGCGCGCACTGGCCCTCCTCGAGGAGCTGGACATCGCCGACCGCAAGGACATCTACCCGGCGGCGCTCAGCGGCGGCGAGCGCCAGCGCGTGGCCGTCGCCCGTGCCCTGATGAACCGTCCGGCCCTGCTGCTCGCCGACGAGCCGACGGGCGCTCTGGACAGCCGGTCCGGCGAGCATGTGATGGATCTGCTGCTCGACCTGAACCAGCTCGGGCAGACGCTGCTCATGGTGACACACGACGAACGCCTGGCCACGCGGTGCGCCAGCCGGGTGATCGAGGTCGCTGACGGCCGGGTGGCCCGCGAGCGGACTCTGGAGCGGAGCGCATGAAGGCTGTATGGCGGGTCGCACGTGCGGCCGTGCGGCGCAGGCGGCTCCAGACCGTCGTCATCGGCGTCGTCATCCTGTTCTCCACCATGTCGATCGTGGTCGCACTGGGGCTGCTGGAGTCGGCCTCGGCGCCGTTCGACCGTGGATTCGCCCAGCAGCGCGGCCCGCACGCAGTCGCGGCCTTCGACCGTGACAAGGTGTCCGACGACCAACTGAGGCGGGCGGCGCGCCGGCCCGGGGTGGAGGCCGTCGCGGGCCCCTTCGAGCAGGCCGTGCTGAACATCCCCGAGGGCGTGTCCCGCATGGTGCGGGGCCCCCAGAAGGTGGTGGGCCGCGCGGACCCGGGCGGAGACGTGGACCGTCTGGACCTGTGGCAGGGGCATTGGGCGACCGCGCCGGGCGAGATCGTCCTGCGCCAGTTCCCGCCGTCGCAGAGCGCGCTGCCCTTCGGCCCGAAGGAGGATCCGCTGCCGGTCGGCGAGAAGCTCGAGATCCCCGGCATGCCGACGCTCACCGTCGTCGGGTACGCCTACAGCCTGAGCAAGACGGCCGACGCCTGGGTGTCGCCGGAGCAGATCGCCGGCCTGGGACCGACCACGTCCCAGATGCTGTACCGCTTCTCCGCCGCCGGGAGCGACTCCGCGGTCAAGGCCGGCCTGGCCTCGGTCGTCGAGGGTCTGCCACGGGACTCGTTCCTCGGCTCCAACTCGTATCTCGCCATCAAGCGTGAAGTGGCGTCCGGGCTGGGCGCGTACGTGCCCTTCCTGATGGTGTTCGGCTGCCTGGGGCTCCTGTCCGCGCTCCTGATCGTCGCCAACGTGATCAGCGGCGCGGTCGTGTCGGGGTTCCGGCACATCGGCACCCTCAAGGCCCTGGGCTTCACCCCGCACGAAGTCGTGGCGATCTATCTCGTGATGGTGTCCATCCCGGCGATCGCCGGCTGTGTGCTGGGCGCCGGGCTGGGCAATCTCATGGCGCGGCCCCTGCTCGTCAACGCGTTCAGGGGCATGGGTCTGGGGAACGTCGGCGTCAGCCCTCTGGTGAACACGGTCGCGCTGCTGGGGATGCCCGTCGTCGTCGTGCTCGCCGCGCTCATCCCCGCCCTGCGGGCCCACCGGCTGTCGGCGGCCGAGGCGATCAGCGCCGGCAGCGCGCCGCGCATGGGTCGCGGGCTGAGGGTCCAGCGCCTGCTCGGCGGCACCCGGCTGCCGCGCCCCGTCAGCCTGGGGCTTGGCCTGCCGTTCGCCCGCCCGGGCCGCACGAGCCTGACCATGGCGGCGATCGTGCTCGGCGTGACCACCGTGACCTTCGCGACGGGACTGGTCAGGACGGTGGGGGAGTACGCGGACACCTCCGCCCACAAGGGCGCCGTCCAGGTCACGGTGAACCGGGGCAACCCCGTCAAGGGGGTCGAGTCGAAGCGGGGGGACGCCGCGACGGAGGCGCTGCTGCGCGCGCAGCCCGGCACGGCCGAGGTGACCGCCCGGCTGACCCTCGCGCTGTCGCTCGTGGGGTCCACGGAGAGCGTGGAGGGACAGTTCTTCCGGGGCGAGTCGTCGGCGCTGGGCTTCGAGCGGGAGATCGTGAAGGGGCGCTGGCTGGACAGGCCCGGTGAAGTGGTCGTCACGTCGGGCTTCCTGAAGGAACGCGGCCTGAGCGTCGGCGACCACCTCATGCTGGAAAAGGACGGGCGGCGGACCCGCGTCACGATCGTCGGCGCGACCATGTCCGGCGAGACCTCGAACCTCTACTCCGTATGGCAGACGCTCACCCCGCTCGCACCGGCGTACAAGCCCATCCAGGTCCAGTACCTGGTCAAGCTGGACCCGGGCACGGACGTCGACGGCTACCTCAGCTCGGTGAAGTCAGCCGACCCCGGCCTGTACCCGAAGGACTCGACCGGTTCGGACAACTCCTTCGCCCTGGCCATGATCAGCCTGGCGACGACCCTCACCCTGGTGCTGGGGACGGTGGCGGCGCTCGGCGTCTTCAACACCGTCGTGCTCAACACCCGGGAACGGCGCCGTGACCTGGGCATGCTGAAGTCGATCGGCATGACGCCCCGTCAGGTGATCGCCATGATGCTGACGTCCATGGCGGCGCTCGGAGTGGTCGGCGGGCTGATCGGCATTCCCCTGGGGGTCACCGCCCACCGGCTGATCGTGCCGATGGCGGGCGAGGCGGCCAACATCGCTCTCCCCGCCTTCCTGATGGACGTGTGGCACGCGCGGGAGATCACCCTGCTGGCCTTCGCCGGGACCGTGCTGGCGATGCTGGGCGCATTCGTCCCGTCCCGGTCGGCGGCACGCCTGACGATCTCGGAGGCCCTGCGCAACGAGTGACCCGCAGCAGTGAAGCCCTGGAGGCAGGCGGCCTGCCGCCGGGTTGAACGCTGCACCGGACCGAAGCCCCCGTGCAAGGATGACGTGCTTTTGCAACTCCCTGCCGTTTTCCGGCCGTTGTCGCCGGACCACCACAGTGAGGAGCCCGGTGGGCATGCTCAGCCGCGACGATGTGGACCGGGCCCGGCGGCGACTGGCCGGCCGGGTGTGGCGGACGCCGGTCGTCCGCTGCGAGGAGCTGGACGCGCTGGCCGGCGCGCGGCTGTGGCTGAAGGCCGAGAACCTGCAGCGCGGCGGTTCGTTCAAGGTCCGGGGAGCTCTCCTGGCCGTCGAGCAACTGGCCGCCGCGGGCAGCCGCGGAGTGATCGCGCAAAGCACCGGCAATCACGCCATCGCGGTGGCGCTGGCCGCCGCGGAGCACAAACTGCCCACGGTGGTCGTGCTGCCGTCCGACGCGCCGGCGGCCAAGGTACGGCGCGTCCGGGAGGCCGGCGCCGAAGCGGTGCTCGTGGGCACGACGCTCGCCGAGCGGGTGGCCGTGGTCGAGGAGCTCCACGGGCGGTACGGCTACGACGTGGTCGACCCCTACCAGAACCCCCATGTGGTCGCCGGCCAGGGAACGGCCGTGGCCGAACTGATCGGTCAGGTGACCGCGGCAGCCGGCCGGCTGGACGCGGTGGTGGTGCCGATAGGCGGCGGAAGCGCCGTCGCCGGTGCCTGCCTGGCGGCCACCGGAGAGGATCTGGCCGTGGTCGGCGCCGAGCCGGAGAACGTTCCGGCGTTCACCGCCGCGCTGCACGCCGGCGGGCCGGTGACGGTGCCCTCCCAGCACACGCTCGCCGACGGGCTGCGCCCCGACCGCATCGGCGATCTGCCCTTCTCCCTGGCCCACCGGGCCGTCACCGGCGTCGTCACGGTGCCGGAGGCGGCCATCGCCGAGGCGATGCGCGCCGCGCTCCTGCACGCCCGGCTGCTCGTCGAGCCGGCGGCGGCCACCGCGCTCGCCGCCGCCCTGGTCGGTGCCGCCGACGGCGCCACCGACGTCGGCGTACTGCTCAGCGGCGGGAACGTCGAGCCCGGCCTGATCGCGTCCTTGCTGACGGACCGGTGAGGCCGGGCCCGACGGGCCCGCGGCGGGTGAGGCTCAGTCCTCCCGTTCCAGCCAGTCGGAGGCGGCGGACCACACCCGGGCCAGCATCTCCGGCAGCGACAGATCGTAGTGGTTGCACGGAAGGCCGATCTCCGCGATCTCCCCGGTCACATGCGGCTGCCACGCCTCGACGGTGGGCGCGCCCTCCGGCTTGCTGTCCTCGGCGACGACGAGCAGCGCGTCCCCGTCGAACAGTCCGAACCGATGGGCACCTCCGATCAGGCCGTTGTTCTGGAAGATGCGCGCCAGGGTCCGGAACTCCTCGTCCGAGGTGGCTCCGAAGACATGGCCGGCCTCCCGCCGCACCATCTCGGTCAGCCGGTCCAGTTCGGCGGCCGGGTCGCGTTCGGGCTCCGGCCCCTGGTCCTCGACCGCGCCCTCGGCGCCCTCAGCGGACTCACCGTCCGGATTTGCGACCGGCGGGAACGCGTCCAGGATGACCAGCATCGCCACCTCTTCGCCCGCCGCCCTCAGCTGGACGGCGATCTCGTGTGCGGCCGTTCCTCCGAAGGACCAGCCCAGCAGGTGGTACGGGCCGCTCTCCTGCACGGAACGGATCTGCCGGATGTAGTCGGCCGCCATCTCCTCCACGGAACCGGCGAGTTCCGTCTCTCCGTCCAGGCCCCGGGCCTGCAGCCCGTACAGCGGGACGTCATCCGGGACGCTGCGTGCCAGCGGCATGTAGCACCAGCTGAGCCCGCCCGCGGGGTGGACGCAGAAGACGGGCGGCTTGCTGCCCTCGGCCCGGATCGGGAGCAGGACGTCGAGGGAGTCCCGTACGGAGGTCATGCTCATCCGCTTCAGGAGTCCGGAGACGCTGGGGGCGGCGAACAGGTCGCGCACCGCGACGGACACGCCGCGCTGACGCAGCGCTTCCACCAGCTGCACGGCCCGCAGGGATTGCCCGCCGAGTGCGAAGAAGTCGTCGTCGACTCCGACCGTCTCCATGCCGAGGACCTCGGCGAACGCCTCGCACAGGCTCGCCTCCAGGGCGGTGACGGACCTGCCGGCCCCTTCCGCGCCGGCCCTGAACTCGGGGGCCGGCAGCGCCTTGCGGTTCAGCTTGCCGTTCGGCATCAGCGGGAACGCGTCGAGCACCACCACCGCCGAGGGGACCATGTATCCGGGCAGCCGCTCCTGGGTGGCCGCACGCACCGCCGGGCCGAGCCCGCCGTCGGCGTCACCGCGGGCGTCGGGCTCGGGCACCACATAGCCCACGAGCTGCTTGTCGCCCGGGGTCTCCTCCCGCACCACCACGACGGCCTGGGCCACGGAGGGGTGCCCTGCGAGGACGGCCTCGATCTCGCCCAGCTCGACGCGGAATCCCCGGATCTTGACCTGGTCGTCGGCGCGCCCCATGAATTCCAGGTCGCCGTCCCCGCTCCACCGCACCATGTCTCCCGTGCGGTACATGCGCTCACCAGGGCCACCGAAGGGGCAGGCGACGAAGCGCCCGGCCGTCAGTCCCGGCCGGCCCAGGTACCCGCGGGCCAGTCCGTCACCGGCGATGTACAGCTCACCGGCGACGCCCACGGGGACCGGGGCGAGCCGTTCGTCGAGGACGTAGAGCCGCGTGTTGGCGACGGGGCCGCCGATCGACGTCAGGTTGCGGCCCGCGTCCGCATCGGCGCGCACGGTTTCCCTGGCGGTCGACCAGACCGTGGTCTCGGTCGGCCCGTAGAGGTTGGTCAGTGAGCCCGCCCGGCTCAGCAGGGTGCGGGCCAGTTCGTCGGGCAGTGCCTCCGCGCCGATCAGTACGCGCACCCGCGACCAGTCCAGCGGGTCGTCGGCGTCGGAGACCAGGCCCCGCCACAGGCTGGGCGTGGCGTGCACGATGTTCGCGCCACGGGAGCGGATCAGGTCGCGCAGCGCCCAGGGGTCGAGCACCTGTTCCTGTGAGGCCAGGATCATCCTGGAGCCGTTGACGAGCGGCAGGTAGAACTCCAGGCCCGCCATGTCGCAGCCGACTGTGCTGACGGCCAGCAGGCGGTCCTTCGCCCCCAGGGCGAACTGGTCCTGCATCGCGGCCAGGAAGTTCACAATCGCGCGGTGCTCGACGAGGACGCCCTTGGGACGTCCGGTGGATCCGGAGGTGTAGATCACCCACATCGGGTGCCAGGGCAGCAGGTGGCCACCGCGTTCCTCCGCGGTCGGGGCGCTGCCGTCGAGATCGGCCAGCTCCCGCGCGACCGCGGGGTCGTCGAGCAGCACAACCGGCACCGCCCCGTCGTCCACCTCCACACCGAACTCGGCCAGGCGTCCCCGCAGGTCCGCGCTGCTCAGCAGGCACACCGCGCCGGAGTCCTCCAGGACGTACGCGGTCCGCTCGGACGGATAGGCCGGGTCGATGGGCAGGTAGACGGCCCCGGCCTTGATGACGCCGAGCAGCGCCACGACCAGGTCGGGGGTGCGCTCGAAGACGGTCGCGACGACGTCCTCCGTGCCGATGCCCCGGCCGACGAGGTGGCGCGCCAGCCGGTTGGCCCGGGCGTCCAGCTCGGCGTACGTCATCTCGGTACCGGCGTACTCCAGCGCGATGGCCTCGGGGGTGCGGGCCGCCTGCTCCTCGAAGAGCTCAACGACTGTGGAGCCCCTGACCTCGGCCGCGGTGTCGTTCCAGTCGGTGAGCAGACGCCGGCGTTCGGCCTCGCCGAGCACATCTAGCTCGCTGAGCCTCAGGCCGGGGTCGGCGGAGAGGGTGTCCAGGACCCGCACCCAGCGCTCGGCGATTCGGACGACGGTCTCGGGTTCGAACAGGTCGGTCGAGGCGACCACTCCGCCGCGGAGCCCGGCGGGTACCCCCTTGTCGTCGTAGATCTCGGCGATGCTCACGTCGAGGTCGAACTTGGCGACCGACATCCCGGACGTGCCGCCGCCGGAGGTGACTCCGGGCAGTTCGAGCAGCGCGTCGGCGGTGTTCTCCAGCAGGAGCATCACCTGGAACAGCGGGTGACGGGCCAGCGACCGGGTGGGCGCCAGTTCCTCCACCAGCCGCTCGAAGGGCACGTCCGGGTGGGCGAACGCCCCGAGGCCGGCCTCCCGCACCCGCACCAGTGCCTCGCGGAAGGTGGGGTCCTCGGACAGGTCGGTGCGCAGCACGAAGGTGTTGACGAAGTACCCGACCAGGTCGTCGAGCGACTCGTCGGTGCGTCCCGCCAGCGCCGATCCGATCGGGATGTCGGTGCCCGCTCCCAGGCGCGACAGGAGCATCGCCAGGGAGGCGTGCAGCACCATGAACAGGGTGACGCCCTCGGTCCGTGCCACGTCGAGCAGCCGCTCGTGCACCTCGGGGGGTATCCGGAACGGCACGCCGTGCCCCTGGTAGCCGGCCACGGCGGGGCGCACCCGGTCGGCCGGCAGCACCAGTTCCTCCGGGGATCCGGCCAGCGCCTCTCGCCAGTAGGCGATCTGACGACCCATCATACTGTCGTTGTCGTCGCCGTCCCCGAGCAGCTCGCGCTGCCAGAGGGCGTAGTCCGCGTACTGCACGGGCAGCGGCTCCCACTGCGGGGCCCGGCCCGCGCACCTCGCCTCGTAGGCCACGGAGACGTCGCGGGCCAGCGGCGCCCATGACCAGCCGTCGCCGGCGATGTGGTGCACCACCACCATGAGCGTGTGATCGTCGGGCGCGCAGGTGAACAGCGAGGCACGGATGGGAATCTCCGCCGACAGGTCGAAGGTGTACCGGGCCGCCTCGGCGACCGCTGCGTCGCGCTCGTCCGGGCTGACGTGGACGACCTGCAGGTCCCACTCCAGCTCGTCCAGGTCCAGCACCCGCTGGTACGGCTCGCCGTCGGCCATTTCGTAGACGGTGCGAAGGACCTCGTGCCGCCCGAGGACGTCCCGGAACGCAGCCTTGAGCGCATCGCTGTCCACGTCGCCGGTCAGCCGGGCCGGGAGCGGGATGTTGTAGGCGGGGCTCGGGCCCTCGAGCTGCCCGATGAGCCACAGCCGACGCTGGCCGTACGACAGAGGGATCCGCTCGGGCCGTTCCCCGGACGTCAGGGGGGCGCGGGCCTCCTCGGCGTCGGCCAGCCGGGCCGCCAGCCCGGCCGGGGTCGGCGTCTCGAACAGCACCCGGATCTCGGTCTCGACGCCGAGCAGGGTGCGGATCCGGCTGACGAGCCGGACCGCCAGCAGGGAATGGCCGCCCAGGGCGAAGAAGTCGTCGTCCACGCCCACCGCGGGAAGGCCCAGCACATCGGCGAATGCCGTGCACAGGAGCTCCTCGCGTACGTTGGACGGCCTGCGGCCGGCCCGCTCGGTGGAGCCGTACTCGGCGGCGGGCAGGGCCTTGCGGTCGAGTTTCCCGCTCGGTGTGAGCGGCAGGGCGTCGAGGACGACCACCGCGGCCGGAACCATGTGCTGCGGCAGCCGCTGCGCGACGAACCGCTTCACGAGGTCGGGCAGGTTGTCGTCGTCGAGGTCGGTAGGCACGACGTAGGCGATGATCCGGACGTCTCCGGGGGTGTCCTCCCGTGCGACGGCCACACCCTGCGCGACCTGCGGGTGGGCGGTCAGGACGGCCTCGATCTCGCCGGGCTCGATCCTGAAGCCGCGGACCTTCACCTGGTCGTCGGCGCGTCCCGCGAACACGAGTTGACCGTCCGCGGTCCAGCGTGCGCGGTCGCCGGTCCGGTACATCCGCTCGCCGGACCCGCCGAACGGGCAGGCCACGAACCGCTCCGCGGTCAGCCCGGCGCGGCGGACGTAGCCACGGGCCAGCTGCCGGCCCGCGATGTACAGCTCACCGACCACGCCCTGCGGGGCCGGGGCGAGGAAGTCGTCCAGAACGTACAGACGGGTGTTGGCGACCGGGGTGCCGACCGGAACCGCACCGGCGGCCACCAGCTCCGGAGTGAGCCGTGCGGTCGCCACACCGATGGTCGCCTCGGTCGGCCCGTAGTGGTTGAACACCTCGCGCTGCCCGGCCGTTTCCAGCAGCCCGCTCACCCATGCCGGGGAGGCCGCCTCGCCGCCGAGCACCAGGGACCTGGCGGGCAGCACGCCCGCAGGACCGCCCTCGGCGCCCAGCGCCGCCAGATGGGAGGGCACCGCCTTGAGGTGGTCGATGCCGTGCTCCGAGAAGTAGCCGGAGACGGCGACGGGATCGGTGACGGCTTCGGCGGGCAGGACGTGCAATTCCCCGCCGGTTACCAGGCTGGCGAACAGCAGGGTGTTGCCCAGGTCGGTGGCCTGCGCCTGGAGCAGCGCGTAGCGCCGGCCGGGTTCGCCCAGACCCACCCGCCCCGGAACCGAGGCCGCGTAGTTGGCCAGCGACCTGTGGGTGACAGCCACACCCTTCGGGCGGCCCGTCGACCCGGAGGTGTAGATGACGTACGCCAGTGCGTCCGGCGCCACGGACACTTCGGGTGCGCCGGCCGGGGTTGCCGCCAGTTGCATCTCGACGAGCCGGTCGTCCAGCGCGACCAGCCGTCCGCGTCCGGCGGGCAGTTCGTCGAGGATCTCCTCGGTCGTCAGGGTCAGGGCGGCCCGGCTGTCGCTCAGTATGAAGGCGACCCGGTCGGCAGGCTGCTCGGGGTCGATCGGCAGATAGCCCGCCCCGGCCTTCCACACGCCGAGGATCGCCGCGATCATCTCCTCGCCCCGCGGCAGGCACAGCCCGACCACGGACTCCGGCCCGACGCCCTGACCGGCCAGGTACCGTGCCACCCGGTTCGCCCGGGCGTCCAGTTCCGCGTACGACACCCAGGCGCCGTCGGCGACGACGGCCACCGCGTCCGGGGTCCGCGC
This sequence comes from Streptomyces sp. NPDC051286, assembly GCF_044455345.1. Taxonomy (NCBI): domain Bacteria; kingdom Bacillati; phylum Actinomycetota; class Actinomycetes; order Kitasatosporales; family Streptomycetaceae; genus Streptomyces; species Streptomyces sp. NPDC051286. The sequence continues at coordinate 241,885 of NZ_JBITER010000006.1, forward strand.
CACCTGCGCCTCGAACAGGGCCGGGACCAGCGTCTGCGGGTCCGCTGCCGCGGTGTCGTTCCACTCGACCAGCAGCCGGTGGCGTTCGCCCTCGTCCAGCAGGTCGACCGTGCCGATCCGCCCGCCGGGGGCGCCGCTGACGGCGTCCAGTACCCGGGCCCAGCGGTTCGCGATCCGTACGGCCGTGTCCGGCTCGAACAGGTCGGCCGCCGCGATCACCACGCCGTGGATGCCCGCGGGCACACCCTGCGCGTCGAACGACTCGCCGAGGATGACGTCCAGGTCGAACTTGGCGGATACGGCGGCCGACGACTGGTCCGCCGCCGCCCCCGCCCGTACCCCGGGCAGGTCGAGCACGGCGTCCGCGGTGTTCTGCAGCGTGAGCACCACCTGGAAGAGGGGGTGGCGGGCCATGGAGCGGACCGGGGCGAGCTCCTCGACGAGTCGCTCGAAGGGGACGTCCTGGTGGGCGAACGCCGCCAGGCCCTTCTCCCGCACCCGTGCCAGGACCTCACGGAACGTCGGGTCGCCGGACAGGTCGGTACGTATCACGAGCGTGTTGACGAAGCATCCGACAAGGTCGTCCATGGCTTCGTCGGTGCGGCCGGCGATCGCCGAGCCGATGGAGATGTCGGTACCGGCGCCGAGGCGCGACAGCAGCGTGGCGAGGGCGGCCTGCAGGACCATGAACACCGTCACGCCCTCGGCCCGGGCCAGTTCCGCGAGCCTGCGGTGGACCTCCGCCGGGATCTCGACGGGAATGCGGTGACCCCGGTGACTGGCCACCGCGGGGCGCGGCCGGTCGAACGGCAGCGCCAGTTCCTCGGGGGCGCCTTCCAGCGTCTCGCGCCAGTACGCGACCTGACGGGAAATCACACTGTCGGGGTCCTGCTCGTCGCCGAGGAGTTCGCGCTGCCACAGCGCGTAGTCCGCGTACTGCACGGGCAGATCCGCCCACTGCGGCGCCCGGCCCTCGCGACGGGCCGCGTACGCCACGGACAGGTCGCGGGCGAGCGGCTCCCTCGACCAGCCGTCGGTCGCGATGTGGTGCACGACGACGACCAGCACCTGCTCGTCGGGCCCGGCCGAGAACAGCCAGGCACGGAACGGGACTTCGGCGGCCAGGCCGAAGGGCCGCCGCTGTGCCTCGGCGACCGCGTCGGCCAGCTCCCCGGGGGCCACGTCAGCCACGGTCAGCCGCCAGTCCAGCCCGTCGGCGTCGAGGACCTGCTGGTAGGGCTCGCCGTCCGCCACCGGGAACACCGTGCGCAGCACCTCGTGCCGCTCCAGCACGTCACGCAGCGCCGCGCCCAGGGCCTCGCGGTCCACGTCTCCGCCCAGCCGCAGGGCGACGGGGACGTTGTAGGTCGGGCTGGGGCCTTCGAGCTGGCCGATGAACCACAGGCGTTGCTGCGCGAAGGACAGCGGCACCCGTTCGGGGCGCGCGCCCGCGGTCAGCGCCGCCCGCGCCTCGCCCGCTCCGCCGAGGCGAGCGGCGAGACCGGCGGGCGTGGGCGCCTCGAACAGGGTGCGCAGCGACATCTCGACGCCGAGCACGGCGCGGATACGGCTGAGCAGCCGCACCGCGAGCAGCGAGTGCCCGCCCAGTGCGAAGAAGTCGTCCTCGACGGCGACCCCGTCCAGGCCGAGGACCTGGGCGAACATCCCGCTGAGGATCTCCTCCCGGGGGCCGGCCGGTGCGCGGCCCGCACCGGCGGTGCCTGCGTAGTCGGGGGCCGGCAGCACGCGGCGGTCCAGTTTGCCGTTGGAGGTGAGCGGCAGGCCGTCGAGGACGACGGCCGCGGCGGGCACCATATGGGCGGGGAGGGCTGCGGCGAGGTGGGCGAGGAGCTCCGCCGGCCGGGGGGCGTCGTCGCCGTCACCGTCGGCCGCTACCGCGTAGGCGACCAGGCGCCTGTCACCGGGGATGTCCTCGCGCACGATCACCACGGCGCGGGCCACCCGCTCGTGGGCGCTCAGGACGGCCTCGATCTCGCCGAGTTCGATACGGAAGCCACGCACCTTGACCTGCTCGTCGGCCCGCCCGAGGTACTCCAAGTGTCCGTCCGCGGTCCAGCGGACCAGGTCCCCGGTCCGGTAGAGGCGCTCGCCGGACGCGCCGAAGGGGTCGGCGACGAAGCGTTCCGCGGTCAGCGCGGGGCGGTCGAGATAGCCACGGGCCAGGCCGGCGCCCGCCACGTACAGCTCGCCCGCCACACCGACCGGCACCGGGGACATGGCGCCGTCGAGGACATAGGCGCGCGCGTCGGCGATGGGCCGGCCGATCGGCGGGGCGCCGTTCGTATCCGGGTCGGTGCCGGGGTCCGTCTCGGAGGTGAACCACGCGGTGGAGTACACCGTGGCCTCGGTCGGGCCGTAGATGTTGGCGACCCGCACGCCGGGCAGCGCCTCGCGGATGTCCCGGACGAGGGAGGCCGGAAGTGCCTCACCGGCCAGCACCACGGTCCGGGCACCACTGCGGGCGTCGATCCCGGCCCCGGCCGCAAGCCCGTCCAGCACCTGTGCGAAGGCGGACGGCACGGCACTGATCAGGCTCAGCGGTCCGGGGCCGTCCCCGCGGTCCGCCAACGCCAGCACGTCACGGACGACTTCGATACTGCCGCCCGACACCAGCGGCCCGAACATCTCGAACACCGACACGTCGAAGTTCAGCGACGTCGACGCCAGCACCCGCGAGAAGTCGCCGCCGGAGAACGTACGGGCCGCCCAGGACAGCAGACTCGCCACCGACCGGTGTTCCACCACCACGCCCTTGGGCCGTCCGGTTGATCCCGAGGTGTAGATGACGTACGCCGGGTGCCCGGGCAGCAGCGGCCGGGACCGCTCGGCGTCGGACAGCGTCCCGTCGTCGAGTCCGGCCAGTTGCGCGGCCGTGGCCGGGTCGTCGAGGACCAGCACCGGGAGGTCGGGCGGGGTCTCGAGCCGGATCCCCGTCCTGGTCAGGACGCATACTGCTCCGGCGTCGGTGAGCAGGAAGGCGGTCCGCTCGGCCGGATAGGCCGGGTCGACGGGCAGATAGGCGCCGCCTGCCTTCAGTACGCCGAGCAGCGCGATCATGAGGTCGGTGCCGCGTTCCATCGCGACGGCGACCACGCTTTCCGGTCCCACGCCGTGGCCGGTGAGCAGGCGGGCGAGTCGGTTGGCCCGGGCGTCGAGTTCCGCGTACGAGATCTCGGTGCCGGCGTGGGCGACAGCGACCGCGTCGGGAGTACGGGCCACCTGCGCCTCGAACAGCTCGGGGAGAGTCGCGGGCGCGGCGCCGGACGCGGTGTCATTCCAGTCGACGAGCATCCGGTGCCGCTCGTCGTCGTCCAGGACGGGGACGGCGCTCAACGCGAGGTGCGAGCGGCCGGCCTCCGGCGCCTGGTCCAGTGCCTGTTCGAGCGCGGTGACGAGGTTGTCCACCGTGGTGCGCAGCAGTGCGCCGACCGCTTCGGGGTCGATCGCGGTGACCGCGTCGACGGACAGTCCGATCCCGCGCCCCTCTCCGTCGTCGTCGACGGAGACGGTCAGGGGGTAGTTGGTGCGCTCGCGTGTGAAAAGGGTGGTGATTCCGGCGAGTCCCTCACCCCGGGGGGTTTCGGCCTCGCCGGTGTCGGTCTGGGGTGCGGTGTTGTGCCGGTAGTTGAACAGCGCTGTGAACAGCGGGACGTCCCCCGCCATCTTCGCGGCCTGCTGCGCCAGCGCCAGCGGAGCGTGCTCGTGCTCCAGCAGCGCCGCCAACTGCGCCCGCATGCCCGCAACCGCGGACAGTACGTCGCTCTCGTCCACCCGCACCCGCACCGGCAGCGTGTTCATGAACGGACCGGTCACCCGGTCCGCGCCCGCACCGGCGTTCATCCGCCCGAACAGCACGGTGCCGAACACCACATCGCCCCGGCCGCTGACCGCCGCCAGCACCCGCGCCCACGCCACATGCATCACCGTGGCAGGACTCGTGCCCAGCCGGCGGGCCACCTCCCGCACACGCGCGGCAGACCCAGCAGTCAACCGCTTTACCGAACGCACCACTTGGGCACCGTCACCACGCGCATCCACCACCCCGTACGGGGCGGTGGGCTCGGTGACGTCCCCGACCAGATCCGTGAAGAACCGCTCATACGCGGACCGCTCCACCCCGCCACGCGACTGCGCCACGAAGTTGCGGAACGGCAGCGGCTCGGGCAACTCACCGCCCCGGCCCGTCAGGAACGCCTCGACCTCCTCCAGCATCACTTCCAAAGCGGTGTGGTCCTGCACCAGGTGATGCACCCGCACCAACGCCAGCCACCGACCGGCCACCGCGTCCGCCTCCGCGGCCACATGCACATCGATCAACGGCGCCCGGCCCACATCCATCGTCAGACCGGCAGCGGCAAGCAGCTGCTCCGCCAGGTCCGTTCCCTCGGAAGCCGGCTCCACCGTGACAACCGGCAGAGCAGCCCGACGACACACCACCTGGACCGGCTCACGCAGGCCTTCCCAGACCAGGCCCGTGCGGAAGATGTCATGACGGTCGACGACCTGCTGCAGCGCACCGAGAAACGCGTCCAGCCGCTCACGCGAGTCGAACCCCAGGACCGTCGGCGTCACATACGCGTCCTCACCACCATCAGCCAGCAGATGGTGGAAGAGCAGACCCTCCTGCAACGGAGCCAGCGCATAGACGTCGGCGACATTGGCCGCACCGCCCTCCACGGCCGCAACGACCCGCTCGATCTCAGCCTCGGACAGCTCGACCAGAGTCAGCATCTCCGGCGTGATCTCCACGGCACCATCAGGGATACCGTTCGTCGGCACGGCAACCTCCTCCGCACCCGCCGCCGCAGCAAGACCAGCAGGCGTCGGCGTCTGGAACAATGCCCGCACCGACACCGTCACACCCCGCACCCGCAAACGCTCCACCAGCGACACCGCGAGCAGCGAATGCCCACCCAGCCGGAAGAAATCGTCCTCCACACCCACGGAATCCACACCGAGAACCCCCGCGAAGACCGCGCACAGGATCTCCTCACGGGCATCGACCGGAGCACGGCCACCACCCGCGACATACTCCGGAGCGGGAAGAGCCTTGCGATCCAGCTTCCCGCTGACCGTGAGCGGCAGGGTGTCGAGGACCACGACCGCGGAGGGGACCATATGGCCGGGCAGCTGTCCTGACGCGTAGGCGATCAAGGCGGCCGGCAGTCCGGCGTCATCCGTGATTCCGGCTTCGGCCGGTACCACGTAGGCGGCCAGGCGCTTGTCGCCGGGGGTGTCCTCACGTACGACTACGGCCGCCTGGGCAACACGTTCGTCAGCGGTCAGTACGGCCTCGATCTCACCGAGCTCGATCCGGAAACCACGGACCTTCACCTGCTCATCGACCCGGCCGACGTACTCCAGGTCACCCCCCGCCGACCAGCGCACC